>NZ_JADBUN010000079.1:0-33012 GCF_020245625.1 Microcystis sp. M049S2
CTGCATTATTCATGAAGACTTTGGAAAATCCTCGAAAGCCTTGGCAAGAAGTTCATCTAGCGATCTGGCTGAAAAACAGTCTGTTTTTTGAGATGTCCTCACAATCAGGTTTTTGCCAGTTGGTGAATAATGCAGGCTAACCAGTTATAGACATAACATAGTTTTCCCTGATAGATGTAGAAACTATGCCCACCAAAACAGCTGCCGTGAGCCATCAGAACAGCCTGTAAGTCCCCTTTAGCTTTGGAGAAATCAATAGTTGCTTCGATCAAATAGAAACGAGTGCTAATATTAGGAACAAAAGCTTCGGAAATTTCCAATCCTCCTGGATAATTTTTCGGGGGAACGGTGAACATAGCGATTTCCCCGGCAACAGCTTCGGAAATTTCTGATCCTCTTGGATAATAAATATAGCTATCGGAAATTTCCAATCCCCCTGAATAATTTTTCGGAGGAATGGCGAACATAGCGATTTCCCTAGCAATGGTTGTGGAAATTTCTGATCCTCCTGGATAATAAATATAGCTATCGGAAATTTCCAATCCCCCTGGATAATAGGTATAGGTAAATGTGGTATATTTTGAGTCATCAGAAAATGCCGGGGGACGTAATTGAGGAATTTCTGCACCCAACACCCCAGAGCAATCTTTAAATGGCATATATTGTTTAACCATCGACATTTCCTTGGTAATTGATAACGGGAAAAAGTGAGAGATTTAAACGGGATTACACTGATGGACAAAATTAACAAATCAACCCTGCTGTAACTCATACTACTCAGTCCTCTATGCTAAGATGATCCAAAAAACGCAAGTTTTTAAATTGATGGGCAAAAAAGTTTAATTTTACTCAATAACCAAGGAGTTATACACAGATGTTTATTTTTGACAATAAAACCAATATTTTAATTAATTCTCAGGAATTAACCTTTAAAAGTGAATATTTTTGCAATTTTTCTCGTTATTTTCAGAATCGAGAATTTGTCAACTTAGATGCTTTACAACTCAGTGGTGATCATTTTGAAGGGTATCTTTCAAGGATCATCATCGATGAAGTGATGTTAGAATTATCGCAACGTAATTGTTTAACGAATGTTGCGGGAGTAGTCCATTCTAAAATGTGGGTTTTTGCGATTCCTGTTCAGGTGAATTCCGTCTTCTTCCAAAATTTGTACTCATTGGAAAATAACTATCTGGGGATTGTCCCCCCTAAATCAGAAATTTCCGTTTTTCAGCATCCTTTTTCTAATCGTTTTCAGCTTTACGTTCATGATAATTATCTGCAACAATTGTGCCAAACTTTAGAGTTACCAGAAGCGAAAAAGTTTTTAAATTCTGCCGATTCTTCTATTGTGATTTGCCCAGCGGAAAAAATTCGTCATCTCCAACAATCTTGTCATCAACTTTATCAAATGCTATTTAATTTATATCACCAACAAATATCTGGGAAAAGAAAAGCATTAAGATTGGATTTTGTCAGGCAAAAATTAGAAGAAATTGTCAAATATTTTCTTTTGACTTTAGCAGTAACCAAAGAGATTAAAACCCCTAAAAACACTATCAGACGCACCTCCATTCTCAAAAAAGCCGAAGAAATGATGAGAAAAAATCTGCGTTCTGATCTGACTATTCCAACGATTTGTCAAGACTTAGAAGTAAGTCAACGCACCTTAGAATATATATTTAAGGACTTCTATCAAATGTCTCCTTACAGTTATTTAAAATTGCTTCGTCTTAATGCTTTACATCAATCTCTTAACCAAAATAATCAGACAAAATTAACTTATGAAATTGCTGAAGAATTAGGTTTTTTCCACCGAGGATATTTGGCCTCTGATTATAAAAAACTGTTTGGTTACTTACCCTCAGAAACCTAAAAAAATAGTAGGGGTAGGAATCAGGATTATTTTTAGATTTATTTCGAGAACTCAATTCCTAACTCCTCTTTCAATTGAGCGGCTCTCTGGCACTTGTTTGGTAGGGGCGTATATTGTACGCCCTTTCTTCGATCTTATAACCTCAAGAGAGCCATTAATAATTAGCCCCACCGAGATTAATTTACTTAATTCCCACTAAAAAAGTTGTACCGATCGCCATAATTGCCAATCCGATGAACTTGCTAATTAGAGTTGCTTGCTTGGCTAATTTTTCCTTGATGACACCGCCAAGGAAAAAAGCTCCAGCTGCGATCGCTAATTGGATGACGGTAAAACCGATTAAATAGGCAACTAAAGCGGCAACTTGGGCCCCGATAATTGATTCTCCGTAGGCATAACCGTGGAAAATTCCTGCAATCATTGCCAAAGTTGCCAGAGCGATCGTATAGAGATTAGAATGATTTTGTAAACCTTTTTTCAGGGTTAAAATCACACCAAAAATTACCACAGAAATGGCAACAATACCCTCAGGAAAAAGTAAATTTATTCCCTGTAAATGAATACCCGTCCCGATTAAAGTGGCAATCGCAAAAGCGATCGGAATCAATAAACCCTGTTCCATACCCACAGCAATTAAACCACTAGCCACCACAAAAGCTAAATGATCTAAACCGATAACCGGGTGAGCTAAACCCGATAAAAATCCGTTTAAAAAATTATCGGGAGTTTGCCCTGCCATGGCATGATGGGCGAGGGTTTTGCTGGCAAAAATTAACAGAAAGAGAGGGACAATAGTTAATATCCTTGTCCAGCTTTGACGAAAAATTATCTTCATTGATTACCTCAAAATTATGATTCGGAAACCCGCGCAACAATCGCCCGGTGTCGGGGACTGGTGGGGGTAATGATCGGTGCTTGAAACCCGGCTTCAACTAATGCCCGTTCGATATCGAGAGTAAAATATTGATCGAGATAGGGTTCGGTACTCTTGAGTAAGGTTAGGACATAAGGGGGCATTTTTCGATAAATTTCCGAGCGCGGATTCATATCCATCAGCGTCAAATAACCTCCCGATCGCAATAAACGACGCGCTTCGGCGAAAATTTCTCTAGTAGCCTGTTGGGGTAGTTCGTGGAACATTAAAAACGAAGATACCAGATCGTAGGACTGACTGGGTAATTGAGTTTTTTCCGCCGCCGCGTGTTGCCATTGAATCGTCTTTTGTTTTTGTTGAGCTTGGTATTGGGCAACAGCTAAATAGTAGGGAGAGAGATCTAACCCAGTTACCCTGGCTTGAGGATAAGTATCTTGTAGCGCAAAGCTACTCATGCCGACACTACAGCCTAAATCGACAATATCGTTAATTTCTGCCTTGATTTGCTCCTTCAATATCCGGTGATATTCCCGCCGCAATCGCGGATCGCCGTCCATCCCCGCCCCGGGCCAGATGGTAGAATGGACAGCATAGGCGGCAGATTCTACCTCAAAAGCTGGCAACCAGTCTAAATTGCCCTTTTCGTAAGCGTGGAAAGAACAAACGTAGTATTCGGGATAGACGAGATCGGGATTTTCTACCGCTTGCAGTTCCCGACTCCAATCCCTTTGTTGCCATTGTTTGACGGTTTCCCGCCAAGGTACGCCTAGTTTTTCGGCTCTTTTAATCATCATATTACGGGCCTGATAGCGAGCGATGTCAAAAAGCGGTTTTATGCCGAGAATACGGTTAACTAGACCAGAAACAGGATTAAAGGAGGCCGGAACGGGTGTAACTGTCATAGAAAAGCTTCGATCGTAAATTTTCCCTTTTTCATCTTATAACAGTAATCAGTAATCAGTAATCAGTAATCGGTGAAAAGACAGCACTGTTATGGCCATTTAATACTGCTCAGTTAATACCACTCACTGAAAACTCACATCTGATAACTGTTGACTGATAACAGCAAAAAGCTCCCTAACCCCCATCTTGCCAATTTTTAAGTAGGTAGGTGTTGAAAACTTTCAGATGCCCCCCTTATTAAGGGGGGATTAAGGGTGGATCCATCTTCAATTTAATTATAACCAGCTACTTATTATGAGAACAATCGCTGAAATCAACGACAAAATCGCTAAAAAAACTGCTGTAGTCTGGACAGTAGAGGAATTAAAAAGCCGCGTGAGCGAGATGGGAATTAAGGAGGTTTTTTCCCAAGTAGATGTGGTTTGTACGGGAACCTTTGAACCGATGGAATCTTCGGGGGCAATTATTAATTTAGGTCAGACGGATCCGCCGATAAAAATTCGTCAATGTTGGTTAGATGGGATTCCTGCTTATGCTGGTTTTGGGGCGGTGGATTTATACTTAGGAGCCAGTGCTATTAGTGATTTAGCGGCCAAAAATGAGAATTTAGAGGGAGAAAATCCCGAAAGGGGCGGCGGACATATTATTGAAGATTTAATCGCCGGAAAATCGATTCAATTGCGTGCTGTCGGCCAGTCCACCGATTGTTATCCTCGTGCTTCTTTTGAAACGATTATTTCTAAGGATACTATCAATCAATTTTATCTTTTTAATCCTCGCAATCTCTACCAGAATTTTATCGTCGGAGTCAATGGAGGAGAGCGGACTTTATATACTTATTTAGGACCACTACAGCCGCGATTAGGTAATGCGGTTTATTCTAACCCCGGGGCAATTTCTCCCCTGTTAAATGACCCCGATTTAGAGGCTATTGGCATCGGTACGCGCATTTTTTTGGGAGGAGGAATCGGTTATATTGCCTGGGAAGGAACCCAACATTTTCCCCTGCAAAAACGCCTACAAAATCGAACTCCTATTGGTCCCGCTTCCACCTTAGCCTTAATTGGGGATGCTAAACAAATGAATGCTCGCTGGGTGCGAGGTTGTTATTTCAAAAATTATGGGGCTTCTTTAATGTTAGGAGTAGCAGTACCGATTCCGATTTTAAGCGAGGAAATCGTTCGACATTGTGCGGTAAAAGATGAGGAAATTGTCGCTCCAGTGGTGGATTTTTCCATTCCCCGGCGAGTCCGTCCTACCTTTGGTTTAATCACCTACGCTAAACTAAAAAGCGGTCGGATTATGATCGAGGGAAAAAGTGTGAGGGTGGCTCCTTTGGCCAGTATTTCCCTGTCCCGGGAAGCCGCTTTAGAATTAAAAGCACTGATCGAATCGGGAGAATTTACCCTCACGGAACCCGTGGCAAAAATTAATCTAGAGCGGACTTTTATCCCCCAGGATCGTTGGGGTGGAAAATTATCAATTGAGTGAGGAGTTAAGGGATTGCGTGCAGGTGGCACAACTACAATTAAGATGACGAAAAATCGGATTTTCTTCCCCGGTTGTCTTGCCGATAATCATGTCACCTAAGTTCTCGGTATTGAAACTAGGATGAAAGGACTCTGGGGCAGCTTGTCCAGAGTTAGTGGTAACTGCTAGGGCTAATAAACTAGCGGAGGCAGTGGCAAGAATAACGACTTTTTGATTCATAAATTTGTGGGAATTATTGGCCATTAATACCACTGATTATAACACTGCCCCCTGCCGATCGCCTCCGTTAACGACCTAAAAGATTGGCAATATCAGCACATCCCCCCGGAATGGTTGCGCGGGACTTTTCCCCACACCAACGACAACAATAGTGACGTTGTTCCTCGCTCATATTTTTCACCCCGGTAAAATTGACATTTTCTACCACTGCTCCCGTGTGTTCTCCGCTGTCATAATTGGGGGGAACGCTGCGACTGCGGGGGGTAGCATTTTCTAGGGAACCATAAAATAAACGCATCCCTTTGATATCGGCCCCTCTTAAATTAGCTTCGTAGAGAATTGTCCGCGATACATTTGCTTTCACCAAATCGCTATAACTTAAATCGGCCCGCACCATATTCGCTTCGCTTAAATCGGTCCAGCGCAGATCCTGCCCAGAAATGTCGGCCCCGGCTAACATTACTCCCAATTGTACTACTCTTGTACCGAACTCTCGATCCTCCGCGTAACCCCCTTCCCCGTCTAGAATCGGTCGGCCTAGATAACGATCACGTTTAATCGGTGATAATAGCCGCGATTGACTCAAAAAACGCAGTATTTTCGCTTTTCCAGAGGCATCGACACTGCTGAGGATAGAAGCGGTGCGACCTTCTGCGATCGCTCTTTCCTGGGGCCAATCTTCTAAAAATCCCTCCTCATCCAAGGCTAAATCGGAAATCCCTTGAAAATAGGAATCGATCGTCTGTTGTTGGGTAATGCGATTTTGCTGTATGGTTAAATCCTTAGAAATAACGTACTGTTCCCAGGCCACATAGACAGCTAACACGGCGATCATAATCTGTCCCAAGGCCCCCACCCACTCGGCCCAGGAACCGAACTCATCGTATTTAAAACTGTCTAACCACCGCAAGATGCGCTCGTAAACTCCTAAATATTTCCCTAATCCAGCCAGAGCGGCTATAAAAACTATAAAAGCGAAAACCGTCTGACGTTCAGAGGGAGTGAGATAATGGGCGATCCACTGGCGAATAGAGGGCAAAATCACCTGTAAAGATATTAATATCGCTACTATCGCCCCAGAAAAGCCTAACCAGTCCCAGCTAAAGACGAGGCCGATGGTCATCAGCATCAGGGGGGCCAGTAGTAACCCCGCGTTACCCGGTCGAAGATCTTTTAATACTAGGATGCGCTGACGCACGGGATTACGCGAAGATAAAGAGGAGACGTATTCGGAGGCATCGGGGGCCGATAAACTGGTTTTACCGTTATTTTCGGGGTTATCGGCCCTATTTTCCGCGGTGAGTTTTTCTGGGTCTTTGCGATCGCTCATATTAATCCTTGTCAAGAGAAAATAATTCCACACCGAAAACTGAAGCGAAAACCCTCGATAAATCTTGCTGTACTTGCATAAGACTAATATTAGGCAGAAACTGCTCTAAACTGCCCACGGGTTTATTAGCAATCCCACAGGGAATAATCTCGGCAAACCCGCTTAAATCCGGACAAACATTGATGGCAAAACCATGATAGGTAATCCAACGACTAACTTTAATACCGATCGCCGCTATTTTATACCCTTCTACCCATACCCCTGTCAAGCCCCCGATTCTTGCCCCCGACAATCCATAAATAGCGATAGTTTGCAGGATGACTTCTTCCAATTGTCGCAAATACCAGTGTAAATCCTGCTGATAATAGCGCAAATTGAGGATCGGATAGCCCACTAACTGCCCCGGACAGTGATAGGTGACTTCCCCTCCTCGCTCGATTCTATACACTTCTTTGTCGGTTTTGTCAAGATTAAATTTAATAAACTTAATATCTGAACCGGTACCGAGGGTGTAAACGGGGGGATGTTCCATTAGGAGCAAAATGTCGGGTAAGTCGGGATCGGCAATTCTCGCCGCCACCAGCGATCGCTGGTGCGCCCAGGCCAGAGAATAGGGGGTAATTGCCTGAATTTTCAGCCCACAGAGACGAGGTATTTTTTGAGCATTCATTGCGAGATGTGTCAAAATATTTAAGAAATGTAAAAGAGCGCAAAGGAAGATTAAAAGAAGGGAAGATATAGATGTTGGGGAGAATACTAAGTGCTAATCTAAGGATATCCCATCTATTCGGATGTTAACCGTCGCACAGGAGAAACAATCACCAGATTCTCTTGCTGGCGGCGAAAATCGGTTTCTTTAAATAAAAGTTAACAGAACTTCGCACTTCTGTTAAGAAAAGGTTGAGAGAAACTTGTTAGAATAGAGGTAAATAAATCTAGTTGCAAATAGGCGCTCGACCCGATGAATTTTCCGCGCGATCCGACAAAAAAAAGAGAACGAGAACACCGACAATATCTAGACTGTGACCTCTGACAACAGCGCGATCGAGCAGATTTTTGAGGATTAAATTCCTAGCATCAACATCCCTTAAAAATAGTTGATGTGGACTGTCTATAGCAAAATTTTTAGATGGAGTAGTGAGTATGAAGCTATTGATTCAGGGCAATAATATCGCTGTCACCGAAGCTATTCATGATTATGTGGAACAAAAGCTGGAGAAAGCGGTGAAACATTTTAACGGCATAACCACAAAAGTCGATGTTCACCTCTCCGTGGAAAAGAATGCACGCATTCCCGATCGCCACAAAGCGGAAGTAACGGTTTATGCTAATGGAACAGTGATTCGCGCTCAAGAAGGAAGCGAAAATTTATACGCGAGTATTGATTTAGTTTCTGATAAAATCGCTCGTCAACTCCGCAAGTATAAAGAAAGATTAGTGGATCATCGCACCAACGCCACCGTTAAAACTAGCGAGGTGGTGCAAGAGAAACCCTTAGATGATAGCCTAATCGGTGATCGCACTCCCGAATTACCGGCGGAAGTAGTGCGGATGAAATACTTTGCCATGCCACCGATGACTATTGAGGAAGCGCTAACACAATTGCAATTAGTCGATCACGATTTCTTTATGTTCTGCAACAAAGACACTAACGAAATCAACGTTATCTATCAACGCAATCACGGCGGTTTTGGTGTTATTCAACCCCGTCCCGTCAACCTGAATGGCAAAGAATCCAATTAACAGTTAGCGACTACAAATAAAACTAAAGACTGGAGAAATTCTCCAGTCTTTTTCTCATCTAACCAAGATTAACTTTCACCACTTTATTTTTTTCTGCCACCGCTTTCGGGAGGGTGAGATAAAGAATACCGTCTTGATAGTTAGCGGTAACTTGGCTATTTTGCACCTCCACTGGTAGGGTAATCAAGCGACTAAATTTACCATAATAAAATTCGCTATTTTCTACCTCGGCAGGGCGTTGACGTTGCCCATTAATAGCCACCATTTGTTTGCTAACCTCCACATCGATATCTTTAATATCCACACCGGGTAATTCGATTTTTAATTGCACGGAATCCTCGTTAACAGAGATTTCCACCGGGGGACGAGATACCAAGGAAGTTGTCGGTAATACTTCTTGAAAAAGTTGATCGATTTGACGTTGAACAGAATTAATTTCTAGGAAGGGAGAATAAAGAGTGAAAGCCATAGTAATAATTTCCTTGAGAGGTTTTCTCTGACTGCGATTACATCTATCTTAAGCAACTAACTTGGCTTACACAAGGCGGTTTTCAGGAAATAAAAAGTCGCAATAACCGATACAGTTATCAGTTATCAGTTATCAGTTATCAGTTATCAGTTATCAGTGGCAAGTGGGAAGTTGTGGGGTGTGGGAAGTGGGGGTGTGGGGGTGTGGGGTGTGGGAAGTGGGGGTGTGGGGTGTGGGGTGTGGGGTGTGGGGAGAACAAAGCTGCCTTTTGCCTTTTGCCTTTTGCCTTTTGCCTTTTGCCTTTTGCCTTTTGCCTTTTGCCTTTTGCCTTTTGCCTTTTGCCTTTTGCCTTTTGCCTTTTGCCTTTTGCCTTTTGCCTTTTGCCTTCGTTATAACCATTGTTGTAATTCTGGCCAACCCAAACCCTGACGCACGATATCCGGTTGATCGCCGGTAAAATCAACAATTGTTGACACTTCCGAACCGGGGGCCGAACCATCTTCGATAATTAAATCAACTATATGATCGAGGGCATCGAATAACCTAGCGGATTCTAATCCCTTGGTGGGAAAATCCCCCTCCTGATCGGGAAGATGGGCAGAACTAGAGATAATGGGATTTTCTAGGGTTTCGAGAATAGTGCGACAGATAACGTGATCGGGAACCCGGATACCGGTGGTTTTCCGCTTCGGATTCATCACCACTTTCGGCACTAATTTAGTCGCCGGTAAGAGAAAAGTGTAGGGACCGGGTATAACTCGTCGCATAATTTTATAGGCATAATCGCTGACCACTGCGTACTCAGAAATATTCGACAAAGAAGAACAGAGAAACGTCAAGGGTTTATCATTAGATAGTTGCTTGATTTGGCGAACTCGTTCGACGGCAGATTTCACATTGAGATCGCAACCGATCGCATAGACGGTATCGGTAGGATAAAGCATAATTGCCCCATTTTTCAGGGCATGACAGATTTCTTGGATAGAACGTTGTTGGGGATTTTCCGGATGGAGAGAGTAAATAGTAGCCATGATAGCAAAATCGTCGCCTATTGGGATTGTCCCACGGGAATCGCCGGGGATATGTGTTTAGGGGCATTAGTAGATTTAGGAGTCCCCTTAGAATACCTGATTGCACAACTAAAAACTTTAGGAATTGAGGAGGAATATCAGTTAAGGGAGGAAAAAGTGCATCGTCGCGGTCAAATTGCCACTAAGATTCACGTCGATGTCACTGCCGAGAAGTCCGCTGATCATCACCACCATCACCATCATACCCCCGCTCGCCATTTACCGGAGATTGAAAGTTTAATTAAACAGGCAAATTTACCCCAGAAAGTCCAAGAATGGAGTTTAGCGGTTTTTCAACAACTTGCGATCGCAGAAGGGGCTGTTCACGGGATCGCACCGGAAAAAGTGCATTTTCACGAAGTCGGGGCAACCGATGCCATTATTGATATCGTCGGGACTTGTTTGGGTTTGGATTGGCTATCGGTGAGTGAATTATACTGTTCTTCTCTACCCACCGGCGGCGGTACAGTTCAGGCCGCCCATGGTCGTTTACCGGTTCCCGTGCCAGCAGTAGTACAATTGTTCAGTCAGCGACAAGTCACAATTTATAGTAATGGCATCGAAGCGGAGTTAGTAACACCCACGGGGGCAGCTATTGTGACAACTTTAGCTAAAAGTTTCGGTAAACCGCCGAAAATGCAGTTAGAAAAGGTCGGTTTAGGGGCAGGTACAAAAGATTTACCGATTCCCAATCTTGTCCGGCTTTGGTTAGGGAAAAAAACACCAGAAAAGCTAGATGAAAGGGAAACCGTGGCAGTTTTAGAAACTCAAATTGATGACTTAAATCCGCAAGCGATCGCCTATTTAAGCGAGGCTTTATTACAAGCGGGTGCTTTGGATGTATTTAGTCAAGCAATTACTATGAAAAAATCCCGTTTGGGTATACTTTTGACAGTAATTTGTGACTTGGATAAAATTGCTATTTGTGAAAATATGATCTTTCAGGAAACCACAACTTTAGGCATTAGAAGGACGATTCAAGAGCGATCGATCTTAAAAAGAGAGATACAATCGATCGATACTTTCTATGGTCAAATTAGGCTAAAAGTTGCCTATAAAGAGTCAATTAATCAACCGATTACCGTACAACCAGAATACGAAGATTGTGCCGCAATTGCCCGCCAGCATCATCTACCTTGGCGATTTGTTCATCAAATGGCATTGGCTATTTGGCAAGAAAAAAATCAGTCTTGACAGTAGGGCAATTTTATCATAAAACTGCTATTGTTCAAAAGGTACTTTCAGGAAAATAATCCCAATTTAAAACCTGTTCTTGGCTAAAAGGACAATCAACTGGAAAAGTTTCTTTTTGTAAATTAGTTTCATTTACCGTCCCTCGCACTGATTTCTGATAACATTCTGCGAAAATATCGGCTAAATAGGGTTTTAAGCTAGGACTATCCCTGAAAATAAGCTCTAATTGTTCCCTTTGCTCATCAATGGTATTTATCCAGCTATTAGTCCGTTTTTCCAGTTAATATTGCCATTTAAGTAAGTGCATCAAGAGAACTTTTAAACGGCCGAATACCTCCCGTCTATTATTACGTCCCATATCGGATATTTCTTCGATTAATTTATCTAAATCGAGGAACTCCAAATTGCCCTTTTTTAAGTGATTTACGGTTTGCTCAAGCCACAAATTAAAATCAGTTTCATAAAGCTGAGATAATTTATTTTTCATGTTGATAATATCCCATTTAGAAGTGAGTGGTAACGGACCACTTTCTTAACTGTAACTGTTCAGGGGAGTTATCAGTAGGGGGAGCCGGTTGAGGTTCTGCCATTCGCAGTCGGATGTTAGCCAGCCCCATGTACAATCAAAAATACTAAATTTAACCAATAAAATAAGGACGCTGCCAATTGCGTCCTCAAGGTATCTGGAAAAGGCTTTTTTCCTAGACTTTCCGAGAGTAGTATTCCACTACTAACAGTTCATTAATCGAGAGGGCAATCCATTCTCTTTCCACAACGCCATTCACTTTGCCCACGAGGGTGTTTTTGTCAAATTCCAAATGACTCGGCAGGTTGGCTAAACCAGGGTATTCCATATTTCTTTTGACGAGATCCTGGGAACGCTCTTGATTTCTAACTCCAATCACATCACCCGGACGGCACTGATAACTGGCAATATCCACAACTCTACCGTTAACGGTGACGTGACCGTGATTGACTAATTGTCGCGCCCCCGGAATTGTCCCGGCCATACCGAGACGGAAAACGGTATTATCCAGACGCATTTCTAAGAGTTGCAGCAGCACTTGACCAGTGGAACCAGTAGCCCGGCGAGCTTTGCGGACATAGCGAACTAATTGTTTCTCGCTGACACCGTAGTTAAAACGCAGTTTTTGTTTTTCTTCCAGACGAATGGCATATTCTGAACGTTTTTTGCGGGCCTGGCCATGTTGCCCCGGTGCATAGGCACGACGGGCATTTTTACGGGTTAGGCCCGGTAATTCCCCTAAACGACGCACAACGCGCAAGCGCGGTCCTCTATAACGAGACATACAAACAGTCTGCTCCTATTTAAATTTATCCCAAAACTATTATCGTAGCACAAATTAAGTAATTTAGTGGGGTGCGGGGAAGTGGGGAAGTGGGGAGGTGGGGAGGTGGGGAGGTGGGGAGGTGGGGAGGTGGGGAAGTGGGGGAATTTCAACTAAAACCCTAAAACCCTAACACCCTAAAACCCTAACACCCTATCTCCTGTCTCCTATCTCCTGACGGCAGCTGATGTATTTTTTTCATTAAAGATAAGGCTAATCCCTGCCATCTTAGGGCATACTGTGAGTGTAACGAAGCACTATATTATTCAGGTTGCTTTCCCACTCCTTCCCTAGCTGAATCTCTATCTTGGAGAAGCCATTAGTCATGATCGAAATGAAAGTCGCTGGAATTGCCCTAGACGCTATCACTCGCAGTCCCATTGTACTGCTGAAGGATGGTTCCGAGCGTCGCGCCCTACCTATCTACATCGGACAAGATCAGGCTAAGGCTATTATCACCGTCCTCGAACAACAAAGACCCCCTCGTCCTCTTACCCACGATTTGATCGCTAATATTTTTAAAGCTTGGGACATGGATTTAGAAAAGATTATCATCCATTCTCTCCAAGACAATACTTTTTATGCTGTTCTCTGTCTCCAGCGCGGCGAAGTCAAAAAAGAAATCGATTGTCGTCCCAGTGATGCGATCGCTATTGCCCTGCGTACCAACAGTCCCATCTGGGTAATGGAAGAAGTGATCGCTTCTGCTTCTATTCCTGTTGATCGTGACGCAGATGAAGAGGAACGTCAAGCTTTCCGCAATTTCGTCTCCAATCTTAGCCCCTCAGATCTGATCCAACGTCGCGGTGATTTTAGTGATCAGTGATCTTGAAGCGGTCAGCCGTCGGCTAAATAAAAATGATAGTAACAGGGAAATTATTAGGGGTCGAGAATAGAGTCGCCCCCATCCTCTCCCATTCGGAACCGTATCTTGGAAAGAAATGATCAAAAAGTTAGATGTCTATCAGAAATACGGAGTCGTGGGATACTATCTTTACGATCCCGTTCGCAATCATCTTAGCGATTGGCAAGCTAGGAAGTCTAACCTAGAAATTATCGAGGTGATGGATAATTGGTTTAGTCCTCTTTTATCCGCAGAAGATTGTCAGATTTGTCAACCAGATGGCGAGGTATTTTGGACTTTTGTAGAGTTAGGCAAGAAACTCAAGCAAGTGCAAAAACGGGCAGAAACTGCTGAACAACGAGGGCAAATGCTAGAGGCAAAATTGCGAGCCTTGGGGCTAGAATTGATTAAATTAACCTAGTTTCTGGAGCGGACAAGACAGCTTTTTTTTCTCAAGTACAAAGACACAAAGTTATACTACAGGGTTTCTCTCACCATTAAGATAACTGCTATAATGTATTCGCCAACTCTAAGTGGTCGAACAAAATTAAAGTTAACCGTGAGGCAAGGGAATAGACCAGAGGCAATAGTCAAGGCTCTCAGCTTTATTAATGTTTCTTAATACAAACGTATTTGTTGAGAGGGTTTCCGAGCAAATATGAAGTGTAAACTGATTAGGCATCGTCCGTAATTCCTGATCCTGACTGGGGATAACTGCCATGGCTTCTACTACTTAGAAAAAAATTATCAAGTTTGTATTGATCACTCAAGGAGAAATTTTTATGGAAATATCTCGTCCTAATCAAGTAGAATTAACCGCAGAAGAACATCAGGAACTAGAAAAGTTGCGCGCTATTATCGAACAGGCTAGTGTTGATGGCGTGATCACTCAAGGAGAAAGGGAAAGAATCGCCCTAGCTATGAGGTCTGATGGTAAAGTGACCCTGGAAGAATTAGAGTTAGTCAGAACTTTAATTACCGAAAAAGTGAGCAAAGGGGAATTAGTTCTGGATTATCTTTAAACTCTGAAAAATCCGATCAAAAAAAGACGGGGTGAAAACCCCGTCCTATTTGTTAAGAATTATGACAAATCTTTGACTTGTGATACTAATTGTGCTACCACATCTTGAGCGCTACCAAAGAGCATAAAGGTTTTGGGATTGTAGAATAATTCGTTTTCTACCCCGGCAAAACCCGATCGCATACTGCGCTTAATCACGATCGTGTGCTGTGCCTTATCCACGTCGAGAATTGGCATTCCATAAATGGGACTAGCCTTATCGTGACGGGCAGCGGGGTTAACCACATCATTCGCCCCAATAATTAACGCCACATCGACGCGCTCAAACTCAGGATTAATATCATCCATATCGTAGAGCTGCGGATAGGGAACATTAGCTTCGGCCAATAATACATTCATGTGGCCAGGCATTCTTCCCGCCACGGGGTGAATAGCATATTTAACCTCAACGCCATTTTTTTCCAACTGTTCAGCCAATTCTCGCACTGCGTGTTGTGCTTGGGCCACTGCCATGCCGTAACCTGGTACAATCACCACAGAACGCGCATAACCGAGCATCATAGCCCCTTCTTCTGAATCAATAGCATGAACCGATTTATCGAGGCTAGAAGTGGCGCTCGCTTCGCCTCCGGCACTAGCACCTGTACCAAATGCCCCAAATAGTACACTAGCCAGCGATCGATTCATGGCTTTACACATGATCTGAGTTAGGATAATCCCCGACGCACCCACCAAAGCACCGGCGATGATCAACATACTATTCATCAGGATAAAACCGACTACGCTGGCGGCAAGTCCCGAAAAAGAGTTTAAGAGCGAGATAACCACGGGCATATCGCCGCCGCCGATGGGAAGCACGAATAAAGCCCCGAAAATTAGGGAAAGTGCCACCAAGGTCAGGAAAACATCGATCGAGGTGGGATCAAAAAAGAGATAGACACTACCCCCTAAAAAGGTGAGTAGCAAGAGAATGTTAAAGGGTTGTTGGAAAGGAAAAGTTACGGGCGCGCCACTGATTAATTCCTGTAATTTGGCAAAAGCGAGGACACTACCGGTAAAAGTGACACCACCGATCAATATACCCAAAATAGCGATCAGTATCGAGTCAAAGGCAATATTTTCACCACTTTGCAGTAAACGCCAGTATTCGCCCATGGCAATTAAAGCACTGGCAGCACCGCCTAAACCGTTAAAAATCGCCACCATTTGGGGCATAGCTGTCATCGGGACTTTTTGCGCCGAAACCAGGCCGATAATTGAGCCAATCACCAACGCCACGGCGATTAAACCATAGCTGAGGATTTCTTGATTGATTAAGGTGGCAATAATGGCGATTAGCATCCCGATGGCAGCCAGAAAATTGCCTTGACGGGCGGTAGCGGGGGAAGATAATTGTTTAAGACCGATGATAAATAAAATGGCGGCGAGTAGATAGGACAACTCGATCCCTGTGATAAGGGCATTATTCATGATTTAGCCTCTTTTTTCTTGAACATTTGCAGCATTCGATCGGTAACGACAAAACCACCGACCACGTTAACCATCGCCAAAATAACGGCAATTAACCCTAAAATTACGGTTAATTCGTGCCAATCCGTGCCTCCAGCGATGAGGAGCGCACCGACAACGGCGATACCTGAAATTGCATTCGCTCCCGACATCAGGGGTGTATGGAGAGTGGGAGGAACTTTATTGATCACCTCGAAACCGACAAAGGAAGCGAGGACAAATACCACTAAAGCGGTTAAAAGTTGGGCAGTCATTGGTTAAGTAAAAAGGGGATAGGGTGTGGGGTGTGGGGTGTGGGGTGTAGGGTGTGGGGTGTGGGGAGAACAAAGCTGCGCCTTCTGCCTTTTGCCTTTTGCCTTTTGCCTCCTGCCTCCTGATAGCTAAAAAGCGGATAACTGTTCACTGAGGGCGGATTTAATGCGTTGGTTGCGGATTTCGCCAGCGTGAGTGACACAGGCACTATCAATGATGTCATCGGCAAAATCGAGGTTTAAACTGCCCTCTTTGCTGACTAGAAGCTGTAGCAGCATTTGCAGGTTTTTGGCGTACATCTGGCTGGCATTGGTGGCCACTGTGGCAGGAAGATTAACGGCTCCGACGATTTTTACCCCATTTTCGATGATTTCTCGTCCCGGTTGGGTGTAGGCGCAATTTCCGCCCTGTTCCGCCGCTAAATCAACGATTACCGACCCCGCTTTCATGGTGGCGATCATTTCTTTGGTGACTAGCAGCGGGGCCTGTTTCCCCGGTACTTGGGCCGTGGTGATCACCACATCAGCCCGCTTAATTGGTTCCGTTAGGGCTTGACAAATGCGCTCCTGTGTGCTAAGAGAAACCTCTTTGGCATAACCGTTATCGGCGACGGTATCTTCTTCTAGGGGCATTTCAATAAATTTCGCCCCGACACTCTGCACTTCTTCTTTGACTTGCGGACGAATATCAAAAGCCTCCACCACTGCCCCCAAACGGCGGGCGGTAGCGCAAGCTTGCAATCCGGCAACTCCTGCCCCCAATACCAGCACTTTGGCGGGGGCGATCGTACCGGCGGCGGTAGTCATCATCGGGAACATTTTCGGCAGCTCAACGGCGGCGAGGAGTACCGCTTTGTAACCGGCGAGGTTAGCCTGAGAGGAGAGGGCATCCATACTCTGGGCGCGACTACTGCGGGGAATTAATTCCATGCTCAAAGCGGTGATCCCGCGCTCGGCTAATTTGGCAATGCGCCGGGGTTGACGCAGGGGATCGAGAAAGCCGATGAGAATACCACCATTTTTCAGGCGATCGATCTCGCTATCGCTAGGAGGGACGACTTTGAGAATAATATCGGCAGTTTCATAGATATATTCGCCATTTTCGCTCAGGGCGGCTCCCACGGCACTATAGGCACTATCGGCAAAGTTAGCGCTAATTCCCGCCCCATTTTGGACAATTACCTCAAATCCCGCCTTGACTAAACGGGCGACGGTATCCGGCACTAGCGCCACCCGCGCCTCGCCTTGGTCACTTTCTTTGATTACGCCGATTTTCATGGCTGGGTTTCTCCTTAATAAGTCCTTCTCTTGTCTTATGCTGTTGGGGTAAGGGTTTCGTTAAATGCGATCGATCCCTTGGGATAATTTCGAGTCAAAATTGCTTTTCACTTCCATCCTAGCTATCCTCACCTTTCTGGCTCTTTTTCGGGCTGAATCTTAGGATTATCTTCAGAATTAAAGGGTTTTGAGCGGCATTGTTTGGGAATTTTTTTTATAATGATGAGGTACAAAGTTTTCGTTCTGGGAAACGCCAAAACGGTTAACATTAGCTAGTCTTCGGTCTTAGATACCAGATTAGGCTATACTTCATATTGATGAGAAGGGCTGCAATACGTCTCGACAATCTCAAAGTTTTACAGTTCTTTTAACTTCGATCGCAATTCCTCTATTTCTGCATCTACTGCTGAATCCCTGACGGTAGGTGGATAGGCAGTTTTACCCAGTAACATTTGTGCTTTTAGCAGTGCTAATTCATCATCCACATCGCTACTCGCTTCTAGTCCAACAAATACCCGTTCCATGTCGCTAGGACTCAATTCACCAATCGCTTGACTACTGGATTCTAACTGCATAAATTTTGCTTCCATGCGCTCAAAAGCTGAAGGGTAAATAGTATCTATACTGCCGAGACTTTGTTGGTTAATTTTTCTTTCTAAAATTGGCAATTTTTCTTTCAGTTTATCAACTTGGATATTCAGTTTTTCCAGTTGATTTTTAATAATATTTGCGGTATTAATGTGATGTTTTTTCTTTATATTAGCTTCTCGTGCCAGAGACTCATCACCTTTATCTAGAGCGAGTTTAACTCTTTCTTCCCATTTTAAAACCTCAGCTTGTGCTTGGTTGTACTGTTGTTCGGCTCTTTTTTGTAAGGCAATTACTTCGATAATTGAGGAACGTAAATTAGATAAATCATCCCGCATAATAGTGATGGTTAATTATGACTAGCAATTAATATTCCCTATCTGAACAACAAAATTAATAAATAGAGACGTACCGTAGATAGTACGTCTCGACGCTCTCAAAGTTTTACAGTTCTTTCAACTTCGATCGCAATTCCTCTAATTCTGCATCCACTACCGAATCCCTGACGGTGATTGCTTGGGGTAAAGTGGGTTGACTAGAAGTTGTGCTGGGGGGTAATGCTCCGCCAGACATTTGTGCTTTCAGCATTGCTAATTCATCATCCACATCGCTACCCGCTTCTAGTGCAGCGAATTGATGTTCGATGCCAATGCCCTCCAATTCACCGTAAGCTTGACTACTGGCTTCTAACTCGATAACTTTTGCTTCCATGCGCTCAAAAGCACCCACGGAACTACTGGTATTGATACTGCCGAGGGTTTTTTGGAGTTCTTCGTTAGCTTTTGCGGCTCTGGAGCGAGCTACTAACATATTTTTCTTGGTTTTTGCCTCAGAAATCTTACTTTCGAGCGCGATCAAGTTTTTTCTCAGACTATCTACCTGTACCGTTTGCTGATCCAGTTGATTTTTGAGAATGGCGGCGGTTTCCGTGCAATCTTTCTTGCGTTTAAGAGCTTCCCTGGCGAGATTTTCATCCCCTTTAGCAAGGGCTAATTTGGCTCTTTGTTCCCATTTATTGGCTTCTGACTGGTCTTTGCTGTATTTTTGTTCCGTTTGTCGTTGTTCGGCGATCGCTCTAGCGACCGCTTGACGTACCTGTACTAGATCCTCTTGCATCTCACTGACAGCTTGCTCCAGCATTTTTTCTGGATCTTCAGCCTTGCTCACCATATCATTGAGGTTAGCTCGGACAACTCGGCTAAGGCGATCGAATAAACCCATGACGCTCTTGTTCCTCTCGGTGTGTACTAAATCAGTTAACTGTTCTTAAAATTTCCTATCTTGCCTAACGGCTTATTCTCTAATATAAACCACGAGAGCTAGGATAGGCGATAGGAGTCAAGAGTCAGGAGACAGCTTTTTTCTCCCCACACCCTACACCCCACACCCCACACCCCACACCCCACTTCCCACATCACCCATCCAAGTTTTCTTGTTTTAACTTGAGTAATTCCGCTTCAATTTGTTTTTGTCCCTCTAAATCTTGGAATTGTCGCTCTAAGGGGTCTTTATACTGGATTAAATCGGCTTGGGATTCGGCTTCTAGGACTTTTGCTTCTAATTTCTCAAAAATAGTCCCCATCTGACTGCTGTTCAAACTGCCCATAATTTCTTGGGCTTTTTGACTGGCGCTCGCTGATCGCAATCTGGCCACATAAAGGCTTTTTTGCGCTTTCATCTCAGCATATTTGCGTTCAATTGTCAAGAGTTCTTTCTTTAATTTTTGTATAATAGCCGTTTGTTGTTGCAGGGAGTTTTGTAGGGGGACGATCTGACTCTGATAGGTTTGCCATTGGCTGAGAGCTTGGCGGGCGAGTTCTTCGTTACCGTGATGTAGGGCTAATTGGGCGCGTTCATGCCAAGTTTGGGCCGCTTTTTCCTGTTGTTGTCGTTGGCGCTCGGTACGTTTCTGGGTAGCGACGGCTGCCGCCAAGGCTTGTCGCATTTGTATCAATTCCCCTTCCATCTCCAAGATCGCCTTTTCCAGCAGTTTTTCTGGATCTTGATTTTCCTGAATCAGACTATTGACTTGGGCGCGAATTGCTTGGCCCATGCGATCTAACAAACCCATTG
Source organism: Microcystis sp. M049S2 (assembly GCF_020245625.1). NCBI lineage: Bacteria > Bacillati > Cyanobacteriota > Cyanophyceae > Chroococcales > Microcystaceae > Microcystis > Microcystis sp. M049S2. Next base: position 20,083 of record NZ_JADBUN010000079.1, read on the forward strand.
CCGTCCTCCCGATACCAACCCTAGTAGTTTACCGAAGTGCCGCTCCTATCAATAATGATAGAACTAGGGACGGGGGACTGGGGGGGATCGGCTGTTTCTGAAGGTGCCAGACTACTGGGAGAAGGGGCTACTTGTAATTCTGGCGGTAACTGTTTCATTAACTCCGCCGCATCCTGTCGGTTTTGATCGGCCAGACGACGGGCTTTTTCCCGTTGAAAAAAGGGTAAATTAGCGGGTGATTCTTCCCTTTGGCGCAATTCCTCTAACATTCGTTCGTTAATGATCGCAGTCGAAGGGGCGGGGGTGACTTGGGGCGGTGGTGGCGGTGGTGCCGAAACTAGGGAAGATACGGGCGGGGTAGCGGGATCCGGGGGGGCGACGGGTAAAGATTGCTCGATCTTACTGACGGGTAATTGATGGGCCGGCATCAGGGAGGGCGGCGGATTCGGGGGTAAGAGGGCATTAGTCAGATTTCTAGCGCTGGGGGGAGGCTGAACCACCGGTGGGGCGGGAATGTTAGCGATCGGTCTAGTTTTAACGGGAGGAGCGGGAATATTAGCGATCAGACTGGTTTGAGGCGTTTTCTCTACTGGACGAGCGATCGCTATCAATCGATCAAGGTGGCGGGAGTTATTTTGGTGCGGCTCCCGGGGGGAATTCTCAGCTTTCCTCGGGGTGGGGGTGGTGCTGGTTAACCATTGATTGAGAGTGAGGAGACTATTAGCAATTAAAAAGATCACCATTGCCCGGATACCCCAAGGGGTAAAAAAGATATCTTTAGCTGGGGGATAGACGTTAATGACAGCAGCTTCTAGGTATTCTGGTTCCTGAGCGGGATCGATGGCTGAACTGGGTTGATGGACGATCGAGAGAGGCAAATCTTGGGAGGATGGGGATCGATCGGATTTCATGAGGGTATTAAAGGTTATGCTGAAAAGTTAGCGGGTTTTTTCGTCCTAGTCTAACGTGGTATTCCCCAGATTTTCCCTATGTCTTTACATTCTCTTGACAAGATTTTGGCGGTTATCACTCAACGGGCGGGTTGGGAAGAATATCGCCAGTATGATCAAGTGCTGCAATTATGGCCGAAAATTATTAATCCCCGTCTGCTGGAGCAAACCCGGCCTTTTTCCCTCAATCGCGGGGTTTTATCGGTGGCTACCAGTAGCGCCGCTTTAGCCCAGGAATTGTCTTTACAACGCTATGGCTTATTAAAACGGCTTAATAGTGAGTTAGAGACTCCCCTGAGCGATATCCGCTTTTCTGCCGCCCGTTGGCAGCAGGATAGTCAGTTAATTCCTCCAGAAGCGATCGCACCTAAATCCCTGAGAGATCATCCTAGTTATGTCACCCCGGAAAAACCGCCAGAAAATCCCCAGCAACCGGACGGTTTAGAGAGTTGGAGCCAGAAAATACGTCATAGAACCCGGTCCTGGCCGATTTGTCCTCGTTGTCAGTCTCCCAGTCCCTCCGGAGAGCTTGAGCGTTGGCAATGTTGTGCTTTTTGTTTTGCCCAGTCGGGCGGGGCAAAAGATTCAATTTCTTAATAGTCTTGTGGAAAGAGTGGTTTTGAGTCGGGAATCAATTGGCCGATCTTTTCTGTCTTAATTGAACCTGTATTCATCAATTCTATTCGGCTAAGGCTTGATCCCCGCTTTGTTATCGCCGATACCAGAGCCGATAACCTCGGCCACAACTGAGTTGAACTCCTCTGTTTTGAGACAGTGCTGCTTTTTGCAAAGTAACTATTAAAAGATTCTAAAAACAAAATTTTTTTTGGGGATCACTAAAAACTATATGGCGTATCAGTCCTAGCTATGCTAGTCAGGAAAATACCCTTGGCACAGGGTAGGACAATATTACACAGAGCGAAAAGAGAGTCATCCCTTGAGTTCTTTATAATCATCTTCCTTTTAAAGCCAAACCATGCAAGCCGCAAACTTTCTTACTTCTTCCTGTCGATACTGCCGATACTATCAAACCCAAGGTCGGCGCGGTGGCACTTGTCAACAACTAGATGTTCCCGTCGAAGCTCATTGGAAAGCCTGTGCTCTAGCGATGCCTCCTTTTGGCACTGAATGGCAACAACTCAATCGGGTGGTTAGTTTAGAACAGTCTCTAGAATTAACCTGTACAGTCTCGCCTACTCCCGTGGTGGTTTCCCCTAGTCGTCATGCTCCCCGACAACCGATCGCGGTTTAGAAGCTCTGGGCCTAAACAGGAGCAAAAAATTGGCGTTGCCCATTAAAAATATGAATTCACCCTCCCACATCTTTTCGGGTGCTATTTTTGAGATAATAGATGAGTTGATTGCTAAGATAAAGCTGGGAAAAGCAGAATTGCTGTAGAAAGTATTGAGGAGTTGAGAGTTGGGGTTTTAGGGTTTTGGGGTATTAGTTGAAATTCCCCTATCTCGCCACGCCCCACACCCCATACCCCACACCCCGCACCTCACACCCCACTTCCCGATAATTAATGTCGCCAGAATGCCCCTGATGACTTCTCATCGTCCCTTAAAAATTGGTATAGTTGGCACAGGGTTCGCCGCTCAACGTCGTGCTGAAAGCTTGCAAGCCGACGATCGCGCCCAGCTTCTGTATTTTAGTGGTAATAGTCCCGAATCGATCGCTAATTTCTCGCAAAAGTACCAAATTTCTGCCCTAGATTCGGCAGTAAGCCTGGCCAGCCATCCCGATCTCGATCTGATTGTCATTGCCAACGTTAATCAGGCCCATGCCTCGATCGCCCGTACTGCCTTAAAATCTGGCAAGCACGTTATCGTCGAGTATCCTCTGGCTTTTCACCCGGCAGCGGCAGCAGAATTAATCACCCTAGCCGAAACCGAGAACAAATTACTGCACGTCGAACATATTGAACTTTTGGGGGGACTGCATCAAACCCAACAGCAGTATTTAGCCAGCCTCGGCAATATCCACCTAGCCCGTTATACCACGATCGTCCCCGGCAGACCAGCACTCCGGCGCTGGACATTTCATCGGGATTTATTCGGTTTTCCTTTGATCGCTGCCCTTTCTCGTATCCATCGCTTTACTAATTTATTTGGGGAAGTGGAGTCCGTATCCTGTCATTGTCGTTATTGGAATGCTCCAGAATCCGATTATTTTCTAGCCTGTTTGTGTGAGGCGCAGTTATTATTTAAAAATGGCTTAATTGCTGAAGTTACCTACGGCAAAGGCGAAGTTTTTTGGCAAAATGAGCGAACTTTCACTATTCATGGGGAGGGGGGCAGCTTAATTTTTGAAGGGGAAAAAGGGCAGTTAATTAATAGTGAAGGTAGCCAAGCTTTAGAAGTGGAAACCCGTCGCGGTCTTTTTGCCAAAGATACCGCTATGGTGCTAGATTATCTGTTCGATCGGGTTCCTCTTTATGTTACTCCTCAAGCCAGTCTTTATGCCCTAGAAGTAGCCTATGCTGCCTATCAATCTTCTTTGTCGGGAAAAACAGTTTTTCTCGGGGCTAATTAAACCGAATTAGACTTTTTGAATTAACTTTCTGCCTAGTAAACCCTGGGGACGAACTAACAACATAATGAAGAGAATAGCAAAAGCGATCGCCTCTCGATAACCGGAATATTCTGCGGGAACAAAAGCTTCGGCAATACCCAATAATAAACCACCGATAACCGCTCCGGGTATACTTCCCAATCCCCCTAAAACAATCACTCCTAAACCTTTTAATCCGAAAGCAATACCGAAATAGGGGCCAGCGATACTAACACTAGAACCGACTAAAGTTCCTGCTAAACCTGCCAAGGCACCACTAATAAAAAAGGTAATCACGATAAATTTTTCGGGATTGATCCCCAACAAACTGGCAGTGGTGACATCTTCAGCTACCGCTTGTAAAGCTTTGCCCATTTTGGTGAAATTAACCCAATAAGTCAGTAAAGCTACCATCACTGCTGAAACCAGAAAAATAATAATCTGAATTGTGCGAATTGCCACGGGGCGATCAGCTGTACCGAAATTAATTGCGGGGGGAAGATTGCCATAAATACCATCGGGAAAAGTATAAATTTCTGCCCCGAATAAGTATTGAATGACATTGACAATCACCACGGCTGCCCCTAGGCTAGAAACCAGAGTTAAGAGAGAATCGGAACCCCGTACCCGGAGGGGTTTAAAGGCCAATCTTTCCAGAAGAACCGAGGTGAAACCGGAAAGGATACAGCCTAACAAAAGTGCTAAAAAAAAGGGTAAGGAAAAGGGTAATTTGGCATTAGCTAATAAACCATTAAAACCGAAAACTCCCCCCGCTAGAGCGTAGGTAAAATAGGCACCGAGGGTAAAAATTGCGCCATGGGCAAAATTGATAATCCCTAAAATGGAAAAAATCAAAGTGTAACCGAGGGCAAAAATAGCATAGACACTACCGATCGATAAACCGTTTAAAACCTGTTGAAAAATCGTTACTAGATCCATTGTCAGGGTTAGCTAGGGTAACTTTTGATTATAACTGACGGTCGCCACCACATCCGGTAAAGGACGCTGCAGTTTATATAACCAGAATAAACCGAAAATACCGATAGCGATCGCTCCTAAACTAATTATTTGCGCCATTTTTAGAAGCCCAAACATTAAACTATCGGTGCGTAGCCCCTCGATCCAGAATCTACCTAGACTGTAGGCGATAAAATAGACTAGGGTAAGGGTGCCAATTTTTAATTTACTAGGGTGTTTTAAACCCCAGAAAAATAGATAGATGAGTAGGGCAAAAACTGCCAGATTCCAGAGAGATTCGTAGAGAAAGGTGGGATGAAAATAATCGACGGTGATATATTTTAAAGGACGACTAGCCGGAGGAATAAACAACCGCCAGGGTAAATTAGTCGGACTGCCAAAAGCTTCCGAATTAAAAAAGTTCCCCCAACGTCCGATCGCTTGACCGAGAATAACTGAAGGTGCGACTAGATCGAGTAATTGCCAAAGAGAAACCCGATTAATGCGAGCAAAGATTAGGGCTGCCAGCAAACCCCCGATAATTGCCCCGTGAATGGCGATACCTCCCTTCCAAATGGCGATAATATCGGCAGGATTTCGCGCATATTCTTGCCACTGAAAGAGAACATAGTACAGACGGGCTGCAGGTATGGCCCCCACTACTAACCAAATGGCCAAATCAGCGATTAAATCGGGATTGATCGCTCTTTTTTGGGCGAGGTACTGGGAGAGGGTGACACCCAATAATACCGCCATAGCAATCAGAAATCCATACCAGCGCACCGAAATCGGTCCGATCTCCCAGAGGACGGGGCCAGGAGACTGAAAGACAAAACCTAAGAGCATAAAATTATTAAGAATAAAAAATTTTATCTTTCCTATAGTATCTTATGCTATGATGGAATACGATGACATGTTTGCGGATGTGGCGGAATTGGTAGACGCGCTAGATTTAGGTTCTAGTATCTTTTCGATGTGTGGGTTCGAGTCCCTCCATCCGCATTAACCTTCGGGTCGATGAAGTGTAACCTGATTTGGCGTTGACGAGCGACGACCCAAAAGGGAAACTTGTTGATTTCCATTTTTGAGCCTCCGACTCAGGAAAGAGGAGATCTCTCTGGTTAGCAAATTCAGGCATTTTGTCCCACCAATAAGGTTTCTTTCAGTTCAAAAACTCTTTGGTTTGTATTTTTTCCTTTTGACGGCTGACTCGGAAATGCTGACTCAACCAGAGGTTTTTAAATTTTTTACAGGAAGTCTAATATCATTTTGCACAAGTAATGACAGACTTAGTTGGTCATTAAACCTCTTGCATAATTAATTTTTGATGGTTCAAAAATGAGAAAAATAGGCATAAAATTGCATAAAATCACTAAATAAAGCATTTAATTGATTATTATTTATTCTTAATTCTCCTGACTACTGACTCCTAACCCTCACAACAATTTTTGATTTTTGCAAGAGGTCTATTCTAAGGCGCAATTACGCTCTGAGAGAAGAATTGGGCTTGCAGATGTCAGTCACGACTATTGAAATTGGTATAACGTCCCTTAAATGAGTTACACCAAATAAGTGACCTAGATCGTGTGACTGGTAAGAGCGAGAGGAACAATCTATCCTAAACAGTAATAGAGAGCTAGATAGCAGAATACTCCTTAGCAAAATCCCGCCCTAGCTCTTGATCTCAAACCAAGTGAAATACGAGAAGACAGACAAGGTTAGGTCAGACCTAATTCTGTCGAAATTGTTCTTAATTTTATCGACATTTTAGCGACTACTTGCGCTCAGGAAGGTACTTATATGGATCAGCCTTTTGAAAGTGATGTTATGGAGGATTTAGCCGCTAATTCCTCCTTTGGCGATGAGGGAGCCTTCGATGCTTGGGACGGGATGGAAGGCGAAGGTTTTGAAGGATTTGAGGCCGAAGATAGTTTTGGCGAAGAACAATTAGGATTGGAAGATCTGGGAGGAGAGGGCTTTCTGGGAGGAGATGAATACGAGGCAGAATTAGGGGAAGATTTCGGCGATGATTACTTCATCGATAGCGGAGCCAATGATTGGGATGCCCTAGAAGAGGCCGTTGCCGATGCCCTAGACGCAGAAGACAGCGACGAATTTTTCCGACAATTATTAGGAGGAATTAGCCGGGTGGCGGGGGCGGCCCGTCGGGGAGCCACCACTGCCGGCCGGGTAGCCCGGGGGGTGGGACGGGCAGCCCAAACTGCCGGACGAGTAGCTGGACAGGTGCAGCGAGTGGCGGGCTAAGTGCAGCGAGTGGCGGGACGTGCCGGACGGGCTGCCAATCCCTTGGCCAGCATTTTGGGACAAATAGCACCACTGCTGCAACAGTATGCCGCCCAGGGCTTTGATGAATTGGATGCCCTAGAAGACTTAGCTGATTTATTTGCCGATGAGGAGCTAGATGAGGCTTTACCCGTAATAGCTGGCATAGCAGCCCGCACTATGGTTAGACCGGTGCTGCGCCGTGCCGCCCTTAGTAGCCCTCTCCGTCGTCAGATCGTTCACAGTACCACCCAAGTGGCTCGAAATCTAGTGCGCCGTCAGGGACCAGCTGCCCTGCGAGCTTTGCCGAGAATAGCTCAGAGTGTCGGACAAACCGCCGCTCGTCGTCGTTTATCCCCCAGTCGCTTACCGCAAGCTATCCGACAAACCGGGGCGAGAGTGGCGGCGCAACCCCGTTTAGTGGGGCAGTTATCCCGTCCCGCCCCGGGGATGAGAAGAACTTCTGTTCGCCCCGGTCCTGGTCGCGGTGGTCTGCCCCAGCGCCTAAGACTACAGGGACCCGTGGAAATTATGATCACGCGCCTATAGCTATTTCTGCCCTTGCAATTAGGAGAGAAAAATCATGTACCAAGCCTTTGAAACCGATGTCATGGATGACTTGTTTTACGATCAAGTGGAAGGCCCTGCCCAACGGGGCAACCATTACAATAGCTACGATGCCGGGGATGAATTCGGGGAATACGATCTGGCCGAAGCCGATGATGATGCCTTTATCGGTGGTTTAATCCGCAGTGGTCAGGGATTTGACGAGATGGAAGACTGGGGAGAACAGGGCTACGATTCCGATTTCGATGCCCTGGAGGATGCCCTGGCCGATGCCTTGGCGGAGGAGGACACGGACGAGTTTTTCCGACGCTTGGGACGCATCGCTCGCAGCGTGGGACGCAGAGTCGGACAAGTTGCTAGAGGGGTGGGCCGGGGAATTGGTTCCGTGGCCCGCGTGGTCGCACCGATCGCCAGTATGATTCCCCTACCGCAAGCGCAATTAATCGGACGTATTGCCAACGTGGCCGGAAGACTTTTGGCTGATGAGGCCGATGAGTTTGAGGCTTTGGAGGACTTATTTGACTTGGCCGAGACCGAAGATGCGATCGATGCGGCCGCTCCCTTTGTTTCCGCCGTTGCCCTGCGGACCGCGATGCCCAATATCTCGCGACTACCGCGGCAAACTCGCCGGCAATTGGTCAGTAGTGTTAGCCAAGCTACACGCACCCTCGCCCATCGTCAGGGTCCAGCCGCCGCTAGAGCCGTGCCTCGCATTGTCCGGGGGGTTAGTCGTACCGTTTCCCAAAGAGGTTTACCCGCCCGGTCCGTGGCCCCTGCCGTGCGTCGTGCCGCCGCCCGAGTCGCCCAAAGTCCCAGCACCGTGCGCCGTTTAGCCCGTCCGCTCACGACCACATCTGGCCCGAGTCCGCATCGCCCCGGCCGGCAATCGATGCCCGGGGGGCGACCTTGCCCTACCTGTGGCCGCAGCCATAGCTATCGTCTGCGCGGACCGGTAACTATTCGCATTCAAGGCAGTTAGGCAACCAACCGCAATGGGGGCAGTATGGGAACGAGAGCTTTTCTACACAATAAAATTTTAGATCTAACGGCGCGAGCGCGTCGTCTAGTCAGGGTAAATTATGCTTCCGTGGGGATTCGCCCCCAAGATTTACCCTACGCTCCCTCTCCCGACCATTTTCGGGCAGCTAATCAACGTCTGGCTAAGATTGATCGGCAAATTCAGCGTCGTCTTCAGCATCTACAAGCGACGTGGAACGAATCACCGGTAGAGCGAGTTTTAATCGATATAGCACTGGTAGAACGGGAAATTGACCGCGCTCGCCGTAGTTTTGGCCTATTTTTTGAAATTTTTAGTCAAAGGGGTTCCTCTTTTGCCGCCGCTCTCGCCGCCCATGATCTGATCGCGATCGATTGTTATCGGGCTGTTCGCGAGTCCTCCCCGGGATTATTTCGCGCACCGATGCTCAAACCCTTGTGTTATATGGAACACGGTTTCTCGCCTGCTACCATGCGTCGTGGAGTTTTGCTGACTCGTCTTTTGGGAGAACCTAATCCCTTCCCGATTATCCGCATTCCTTGGGATCGAGATAATCCTTGGCAACCGGTCTTTATCCACGAAGTAGCCCATAATCTGCAAGCGGATCTGGGTATCTGGCAGGAAAATCGTCAAGCAGTGATCCGTCGCATTCTCGGCACCAGTGGCGACCCCAGTATTACTCGCATCTACGGACGCTGGCATAAGGAAGTTTTTGCCGATTTAGCGGCGATTTTATTAGCTGGTCCGGCCGCAGCTTGGGGAATGGCACTTTTTCTGGCTCATCCCGCTCCCCGTACCCTTACCTATCGTCCCGGAGGAGCGCACCCGACGGCATATCTGAGAATTTTGATCTTAGCGGAAATGTTGCGACGGATGGGATTTGATCAAGAAGGCGATCGCTTACGGCGCGTCTGGCAGCAAATCTATAACCCTAATCGTTTTCACCGTCTGCCGGCACGTCTGTTAACCACCTCGGAATTATTGATTCCCCATCTGGTGGATGAAATTGCCTATCAAACCCGTCGCAATCTCGCCCAACAGGCCCTGGCCGATATTATTCCTTTTTCTGAAGATGATGAAAGGGCGATTCAAGCCGGTGCTAGACAATTAGTCCAAGGAGGGGTTCCCCCCGATTTACCGCCGCGATTTCTGGTCAGCGCCGCTAGTTATGCCCTCGCTACTGGTCAAATTCCCGCCCGTCAGTTAGCCAATCGGGTTATTAACCATCTTACCTCCCCTATTCCCCCAACTTTATCCAGTTTTAAAGAAATACAAGCCGCTTTGCTCTGAAAACTTAGGAATATAGGGGATAACTGATCACTGAAAAAACCCCAACACCTTTTTTCCTTGCCCTGATAAATTATGAACACTTCATCTGGCAATCCGTTTAATTATAGTAGTGCCATGGCCAAAAATAATGGCCTAATGCCGAACAGTAGTTCTCGTATGGCGTTGGATAATCTTCTGCGGCGAGAATTAAAAGTCAGCGATCCCAATGATGCCAAACAAATAGCAGAGGCATTACTGAACCGTTATAAAAACAATCCTAGAGCATTAGCCATCAACAAGGAGGCGGAAGGGGTTCCCTTTCTTTTGACTTCTAGTGCACCGATGCCCCTGCAGCAAGCCCCCACATCCTCCGATGCAGAAATGCAGCAAGCGATCGATGATGTCAACCGTGATTTACAAGAATTAACAACTAATGCAATTCTCAAAGATCTAGCCTCGGAATTGGCGGGCTGGGCTATGGCGATCCGTTCTGCCATGCAAGAGGGCTTTAATTCGGCTCGTTTTGCTCTGGACTCCCACTATCGAGATAAAACCTTCGGAATTCGTCGTAATTTAGGGGAATACGCCCGTCTCTCCCGTTTGGTTGGGGCTTTGAGTTCCCCGGTGGTTAATATCAATTACCGCAATTTAGCCCAGAGTCTCGATGAAGTTACTTCCGTCCTCTTGGTGATGATGGGTGAAGCTTTAGCTAATGTCGGTTTTAACCGAAGTCGTTACCTCTTGCAAGTTCCCTACAGTGAATTGCAGGGACGACGAGATTCAGTGATTTATGCCTTGCGTAACTTTATTGGTTCAACCCAAATCGCCTACGCTGCCAATGAGTGGCCCAGGGGTGTTGATGCTTATCGGCAATTATACTCTTTTCTCGATAATCAGGGACAGAATGATCTTCGCTCCCTCTTGGTGGAAAATGAACTCTCCCGGGTGATGGATTCCCTGATTCATCGTGCTAGTCAGGGTAATGTGGAAGGGTTGCGTCATTTGGGTGCGACAGCTCAGTTAGATGTGCAACGTTTACGTCGATTAGTCTTGATTGGCAAGAATTTGCAAGAAGTCATGGCGGTTAATCCTGCTTCTCCTCCCCTCGATGCTTTTTTACAGGCACTTCAGTTATTTATCGATGGATTTGAAGGCTCTGGCGGTTTTCGCCTCTTACGTTTAGCACGACCACCGATTTTATTCTATGGATTGTACGGCTCCTCTGCTAATGAAGAAACCAGTGAAAATCAATTGGTAGAATTGGCTTTTCAGCGCAATCGACTGGCAGAATTGTTGGATTGCTGGTTACAGTGTGGTTGTACTAGCGAGCGCTTAAAGTGTCAGATTATTTTCGATAAAATTCTCTATGATGTGGACCGGGCGATCGATTTTTATGCTTTGGGAACCGCAGAAAATCGCGAACCAGAATATCGATCTTTAGCTTATAGTTATCTGATTGATGTGGTGATTAATCACGATGATAACGATGATAATGATGCTTGTCTTCCCCCAGACTCCACAGATAATCTGGTCAGCCGTATCCGGACAACACTCACCAATATTCGCAACCTTCTGTATGGTACTGTTTTCCCTCCTCATTTTGATGATGCGTTAGATCCTATTCCTTCAAATGAGAAAAATATCAGAAAGCTAGTCGAGCAGGAATTACGCATTCAGGGAGACATGGAAAGTCATTGGCTCGATCTGGTCCAAACTATGGCTCCAGCTTGTCTAACTTTTGGCAATGGTAATAGTAATGGGAGCATATTTAATATTATGGCTAGGCTCATTCAACAAGCTTTAAATCGAGCTTTATCTCTAGAGCCAGGTAACGATAGCAATCTCAGCCTCCGCATCAATACCTCGACTCTGTTTAATACACCACCTCAATACGAATTGAGTTTGCGAGCCGAGGCAGATGCTTCTGCGGATATTAGTGAGTATCTCGAAACTATTGCCGATAGTTTGACTGTTGATACTGGTGACAGACCCAATGACATAGAGCAATAGATGATGATAATAGCGAGCAATTTTGGCAGTAATCAAAGAGGTTCGAGTATGAACAATGTGACAACAACAATAGCAACCCAACTAGCTGAACTTAATGAGCATTTGGTGGCAATAATCGACTGTCTTCCCTGTGGTGACGGAGGTGAGGATAGTTGTTCGGAAGAAATAGCTAAAATCCGGGAAGAATTGGTTGCAACAATAAGGAGATCGGTAGGAGAAATAGAGAATCAATTAGTGGGTATAGAAACAAGAGTTAAAAGACTAGAGGAATCGGTTATTTCTGGCGATTTTATCAAGAGAAATGCTTTAATTAATGAAGTTCTTCTCAGCTTAAAAGAAGAAGATCGTCTTACCGTAGAAAAGTTATATGACTTGGCTTTTGCTGAAAGTAAACCTGGCATTTTGTATGAAAAATTGCCTCCAGATACCGACCAAGTCAAACATCGAGAAACTTTAAATAAGTGTCGGCAAGCTCAAGCTCTCCCTCCTCGCCCATAACAGCTAGATGGAGAAGAGGCCATTAAATAAAGGAATCTAACCATGACCTACAACACCACAGAAACCATTCAACGCTTGTGGGCGACCTTTTTGAGAGATCAATTAGGAGCAATGCCACCGGAAGAGCGCAAACAGTACGAACAGCAACTGGAAGACCGTTTCGGTGAACTACTCAAGGGGGCTGCCGACGGTTCCAGTAGTCCCGATAGTTTCCTCGATTTAATCGGATTTAGACCCAAAGGACCGATTCCCTTCGAGAACGTTTCCTATCCCTATATCCAGCCCGATTTTGATGATTCCGTCGTTCCTAGCCAACTGCACGCCGCCGCCGAACTGTACTATATTTACCAACACGAACGGATGAAAGTTTTTCAAGTCATCCAAGTGCTGCAGCGTCTGTTTAGAGAGGGACGGATGCGGATTCAACGGGGACCGGGGGCGCGAGGTCTATATTTACTTGACAAATGGAAACCCTTGCGCTATACGATCCGCGACCGGATGATGGCCTATCGTCGCGCCTTTAACTACGGTAATGCCCAACCAGCTTCGGGGGCGATCGTTAACCGCAATTTTCATCGGCAATTAGTCGGGTTTATGGTGGCCGTTGCCCAATATTTCCGAGATTTATTGATCGGGGAAGTAATTCGCGGTGGCACTCTCATTGAACAGCGACCCTTTGGCAGTATTGTAAAGTTTTGTAAAAAGTATATGCAAATGACTGCAAACAACTGCTAATATGGTTAGTGCAAGTTTACATTGCAGTTCACATGAAACTATCAGATTATGCTAAGAAAAAAGGGATCAGTTATGACACTGCTTGGAGAATGTGGAATCGAGGGCAGTTAC
>NZ_JADBUN010000008.1:0-5122 GCF_020245625.1 Microcystis sp. M049S2
AGTTTTTTCTTTGTCAGTAAGGGTGTCAACAAGGAATATTACAGATTGTTAACCGAGTCTTGAAAGCCATGTGCGACAAAGGTTTGAAATGTTAAGAAAGATGTGACTAAAGGACAGCTTATTAAGGGGGGATTAAGGGGGGATCCCCCCGCTTATCGGCACACCCCTTATCAAGGGGGGCAGGGGGGATCGAACCTAAAATCCATTTTTAATTTAATTATAACCAGCTACTTAAATTAGCCGTTAAGACTGCACCGGAGTGCCAGAGTTGGGAGCAGGGAGAGGAAGTTTGAGCATTTGTACTAAAATTGTTAATACGCAGTTTAAATTCAGTACAGTTTACCCACTCTCTGTGTGCGAGAATAGCCTGTGTGAAAAACCTAGGTAATTGTTATGGTTGCACCTATACAAAATAGGCAGTTTAACGGGTTGTCTAGTCAAGAAGCTAGTGAGCGCTTGAAACAGCACGGCTACAACGAACTCCCCTCAACTCAGCATCGTACTTTTTTAAGGATCGCCCTAGACATTATCCAAGAGCCGATTTTCCTGCTCCTAATTGCCTGTGGTGTCATCTACCTCTTTTTGGGTGATGCACAAGAAGCTCTAATTTTATTGGGGTTTGTCTTTTTTATTATTGGCATCAATCTTTACCAAGAGCAAAAAACGGAACGTTCTCTAGAAGCACTGCGGGACTTATCCAGTCCTCGGGCCTTGGTGATTCGAGATGGGGAACGGCAGCGAATTGCCGGCCGAGAAGTGGTAGAGGGGGATCTGATCGTGGTGGAGGAGGGCGATCGCGTTCCTGCAGATGCGATTTTGCTGTGGTCCACTCACTTGACGATTGATGAATCGCTGTTAACCGGGGAGTCTGCTCCAGTCAGGAAACGCACCATCCAGCTGGAAGAAGACCCGAAGCACCTTTCAGCCACCTTGAGACCGGGTGGAGACGACTTACCCACTGTCTATTCTGGCACTCTTGCGGTGCAAGGGCAGGGCATTGCCCAGGTGCAAGCAACGGGTATAGGCACTGAAATGGGAAAAATTGGCAAAGCTCTGCAAACGGTTGAACCGGAAGACACGGTCTTACAGAAAGAAACCCGTCGCATTGTCGGTAAATTGACGATGATCGCGCTTGCCATTTGTGCGGCGGTGGTCGTGATTTATGGATTAACCCGGGCCGATTGGTTGCATGGCTTTTTGGCAGGATTAGCCCTAGCGATGGCAATTTTGCCCAATGAAATTCCGGTGGTGCTGGCCATCTTTCTGGCTCTGGGAGCGTGGCGATTCTCGCAAAAACAGGTACTAACCCGTCGCATTCCAGTGGTTGAAACCCTGGGTTCTGTCACCGTTCTTTGTGTCGATAAGACTGGAACCCTGACATTGAACCAAATGGCCGTCAAACAATTGTTGGTTTACAGCGGCTCCAATGCTTATCTGTACGATGTGACGCTCCACGAGCGCGAACCCTTGCCCGAAGTCCTTCATCCCCTGATCGAGTTTGGTATTCTAGCGAGTCGCAAAGATCCCTTTGACCCGATGGAAAAAGCTTTGCAGCAAATTGGTTGGAATTACCTAGCCAAGACCGAACACCTGCATAGCGATTGGCAACTACTGCACGAATATCCCCTGTCCACCGATCTCTTGGCCATGTCCTGTGTCTGGGAATCCCTGACGGGGGAGCTTACCGTTGCGGCAAAAGGGGCCCCAGAAGCGATCGCAGATCTCTGCCATTTCAGCCCGATTCAACAACAGGAGCTTGTCGAACAAATCCAGGCAATGGCCAGAGAAGGTTTGCGAGTTCTGGGAGTCGCCCAAGGACGCAAAATGGGAACATTACCCAAAACCCACGCTCTTGAGTCATCCGGGCCCCCAGCCTACTTAGAATCTGATGATCGCTTACCTGTGCAACAACACGACTTTGAGTTTGAATTTGTCGGACTCATCGGCCTGGAAGACCCCGTGCGCCCTACTGTGGCACCTGCGATCGCTGAATGCTATGGTGCGGGAATTCGCGTTGTCATGATTACCGGTGATTATCCGGTAACAGCCCAGAACATTGCCCGTCAGATTGGACTCAGGCCTTTAGACAAGGTGATCACCGGTAGGGAACTGGAGCAAATGGGTGAGTCGGAACTGCGCGATCGCATTCAAAGCACCAACATCTTTGCCCGTGTCGTCCCCGAACAAAAACTATTGATTGTCAATGCACTGAAACGCTCCGGTGAAATTGTGGCTATGACCGGTGATGGTGTCAACGATGCCCCGGCCCTCAAGTCTGCCCATATCGGCATTGCCATGGGTGAACGGGGGACCGATGTAGCGCGAGAGTCTGCCGATCTGGTCCTGTTGAAAGATGATTTTTCGTCCATTGTCGAATCGGTCAAACTAGGAAGACGTATCTTTGACAACCTGAAAAAGGGGATGGCCTATACCTTGGCCGTTCACGTTCCGATCGCTGGTATGTCGTTGATTCCAGTCATGTTTGGCTGGCCCTTGGTGCTACTCCCGATCCACATTGCCTTTCTGCACTTAATTATCGATCCAGCCTGCACGGTTGTGTTTGAAGCTGAACCGGCAGAAAGCGATATTATGCGTCGTCCCCCCCGTAATCCCAAAGAACCCTTGTTCAGTCGTCGGACGTTGCGATTAGCCTTGCTTCAAGGAACCAGCGTTTTAGTGGTACTGGTTATTGTATTTGCGATCGCCTATAGCAACGGCAATAGTGAATTTAATGCTCGTGCCTTAGCATTTACGACATTGATTATCTCTAACCTGGCTATGATCCTAACCAATCGTTCCTGGTCCCGAACGATTCCAGAAATGCTCCAATCTCCTAATCAGGCTTTGTGGTGGGTGATCGGCGGTGGACTCCTGTTTTTGGGATTAGTTCTCTATGTTCCCTTGTTACGACACCTGTTCAGCTTTTCACTGCTACATACTGATGATTTGCTGGTTAGCTTAGTTTCTGGAGTTGTCAGTATTTTCTGGTTTGAAGGACTAAAACTGTGGAACCGTCGGAACTTGACATCCTCACCGCCGTAAACGGACGGCGATTCCCAAACCTCACGATTTGAGTTTCTGCTTCTGTCCCGAAGGATTTTTCGCACCTGCATTAACAGATTTACTCTGTTCTGGTCTTATGGTCGCTCTACAGACTGACACCGCAAGCCCTGCGGCCAAAATGTTTTTACTTGCGTTAATATCTCGGTCATGGTGAGTCCCACAGTCTGGACAATCCCACTCTCGAATATTTAACGGCATTTTCTCAGCAATATACCCGCAATATAGAGCGTCTTTCAAACTCCGTGCGCCGAAACGATGAACGGCGCGATAGCCGATCCGAACAACCCAAGGCTGAGCATCAGGCAATCGTTCATAAAGTCGCCGAGTCGCAGTCATCGTATCGTCAGCAAGCTCAAACGCTCCAGTTTCGATGTCGATCGCCACAATTCTGCCATGATTACCTTCCTCAATTTGGGGGCGCACCTGAGATTCATAAATCTCATCGCCACGTCGGGCAAACTCTTCTTTGCTGTAGCGGGGTTGTCGAACTGTCATAGATTTGACCTCTTTTCAACTATGCCCCTTCATTTTACCCTGAGCAATGGAGGTGTCTATCGTTGAGGTGGCGGAGGGGATTAAACCAGAAGTTGTTGGGTTTCTTTTCGTCAACCCAGCCTACATCTGACTTTAACTTGCATTAGGGAACGCACTTAAACCCACAGTTTCAATCAATGTGCATGGTGCGTTCCCCAAAAATCGATCGGTGGAGCAGTAGGAGCCACATTAGGGAACGCACCCTACGGCTGCGTTGTTAGACCGCGCCTCACCGAATCTCTTCTAGCACTGGCTCATAAGGCTTCAATCTTGACCTTACCGCCCTCAATGTTATCGACCTGCAACCGATGTCTGTAAAGCAGCGCCATTCCTAGTAGAGGCTCTGTTTCTGATTCTGCAATATCAATCTCTTGGTACTGCCCATCCCATATCACAGTCCCAGTGTACAGATCAAAATAAGTTTCACTGCCATCACCCAGCGTGACAAAATCAGAACCACTCCAAGGTAAATTTAATGTAGCGATGATTGTAGAGGGCAAAGATAAAAATCCATTGAACCCGGTATCAATCACCGCGTCAACCGCTTGCAGTTGCCGATTTGAGTTTCCGACTACAATCCTTAGCGTGGCTTCACGCCGCAAATTTACAACACCTTCCATCATGGATTTTTCTTCAAACTCCGTGCCCCGAAATGATAAACAGCGCGATGTCCGATACGAATGATCCAAGGTTGGGCATCGGGGTGACGTTCAAAGAGCCGATTAGTTGCAGGCACAACGTTCTCATCGACTTCAAACTCTCCAGTTTCAATGTCGATCGCTACAATCTTACCTTCATTACCGGCTTCGACTTGCTGCCGAATGCCAGATTCGTAGAGTTTTTGCCCTCGCTCGGCTAACTCATCTTTGGGATAACGCCGTTGACGAACTGCCATCTGGTTGACCTCAACTCAGTATTTTGCCTTAATGATACTCTGATTTATTCTAACGAAGTGCTCCCGCTCTACTACTGATGAGCCGCCTCATCGGAAGCCCCCCAGTGGTGCACTTCAAATTTGAATCGGCGCTTCAATCAAGGTGCATGGTGCGTTCCCCAAAAATCGATCGCTGGAGCAGTAGGAGTCGCCTTAGGGAACGCACCCTACAAGATCGGCGTGCTGCTACGCAGTGCCTTCGGCATCGCACTACAAATCATCAATCGTTACCAACCCACCTTCCGTAAACTGAATCACAAGTTCATGGCTATCTAATAAAGCAGTTCCAACCAGGGGTCGCCGCCCTGTGGCAAATACACGAGTTTCTCGCTCCTCACCATTCCAGATAATAATTGCTTTGTGAAGAGGCAGCATTACTTGGCTGTTGTCTGCTAAATTCGCACGCATATCGTACCTGAAAGGAAGATTCAGTAATGCTACTGCCTCCGATGGTAAACAAAGCTCATCTGTAAATCCTGTATCTACTACAAACTCAATCGGAAAGTCAGCGCGATTTGGAATCCGAAATGGGATAGTGATGATCGGGTGTCCATTAGCCACAATACCTGAAATCACTTAACTACACGCTCC
>NZ_JADBUN010000080.1:0-13542 GCF_020245625.1 Microcystis sp. M049S2
AAAGTACCAGATATGGGAGTGATCGGGGGGAAAATTCAGGGACTTTTTCCCTGAAAATTAGGTAATTGACCCCTTCAAAATCGGTAAAACCCTACACCCCACACCCCACACCCCACACCCTGCCCCCAAGAAAAACTTTTTGCCGCAAACCCTAATTACTCACTTGCATAAATGAGATACTCCCAAAGAGGGATATTTATGAAGTGGAATCTGACCTGCGGAATCTTGGATATAATCTAATTATGTACTAAAAACAGGAAATTCATGACAAATATTCACTCGATCATCGGTATATTCCCCTCCAATGAAGAAGCAGACATAGTTGTAAGGTGGTAAACGACGTAAATATGGTGGCTCTACCACAAGACATGGGTTCCGTAAAGGAGATTTAATTTCTTCTCCCAAAGGAATTGGTTATGTTAGTGGAGATACCGAAAAACAGCTATCTGTAAGCGATGCCAATGGTCAACGATTGGGACAGATAACTGTTAGTAAGATTCAGTTAATTCGTCGTTCTAACGGTTTAATTGTTTCTCACTAACTTATGTAAAGCCGCCCTCCGCTATCGCTAAAGGGCGGGGTTTCAGACCCAGTTTTTCGATGAAAGCCCTGTTACTCTACCCTAAGTTTCCCCAGTCTTTCTGGTCTTACGATCGCTTTATGGAAATCGCGGGACTGAAAGCCACCATTCCACCCCTCGGCATCATTACTGTCGCCGCCCTCCTCCCCCAAAACTGGGAGATTCGATTTTATGATCGCAACGTCAATCCTGAAACAGAAGCCGATTGGGAGTGGTGTGAGTTGGTTATTCTCTCTGCCATGTTGGTCCAGAAGCCAGATTTTCAAGCTCTGATTCAAAAAGCCGTGCAGTTAGGCAAAAAAGTCGCTGTTGGCGGTCCCTACCCCACCTCTGTCCCCCAGGATGCCCTGGATTCTGGAGCGAACTATCTCATTTTGGATGAGGGAGAGTTAACCGTTCCCCTGTTTTTGGAGGCGATCGCTCAAGGTCAAAGCCAGGGAATTTTCCGCTCTGGGGACAAGCCAGACGTGACCCTCAGCCCCATCCCCCGCTTCGACCTGCTTCAGCGAGACGATTACTTAATGATGGCAGTGCAATTCTCTCGCGGCTGTCCTTTTAACTGCGAATTTTGCGACATTATTTCCCTCTACGGGCGCAAACCTCGTACTAAAGAGCCGAGTCAGACTTTAGCCGAGTTGCAGACTCTCTACGACCTAGGCTGGCGCGGTTCGTTGTTCATCGTCGATGACAACTTTATTGGCAATCAGCGCAACGTCAAACGCTTTCTCAGAGACTTGATTCCCTGGATGAAGCAGCACGACTATCCCTTCACCTTTATTACTGAAGCCTCGGTCAATTTGGCAGAGGATGATGAATTGTTAAGCCTGATGGCTGAGGCGGGGTTTTATTCTGTCTTTCTGGGGATTGAAACTCCTGACCAAGATAGTCTGCAAGTGACGCGCAAACTGCAAAATACTCGCAATCCACTGGTGGAAGCCTGTCGCAAGATTAATGCAGCCGGTTTGCTAATCTATGCTGGATTTATCTTGGGGTTTGATGGAGAGCGCTCTGGTGCGGGGGAAAGGATTCAAGCCTTTGTGGAAGAAACCAGTATTCCTCAGCCCATGTTAGGCATCCTCCAGGCTCCGCCCAACACGGCGCTCTGGAATCGTCTCCAGCAAGAACAGCGTTTAGTTGAGGGTGACAGCATCCATCCGACGGGAGATCAGAATAGCTTGATGAATTTTATCCCCACCCGCCCGATTGCCGAAATTGCCAGAGAGTATGTCGAAGGCTTCTGGACGCTGTACGAACCCAGCCACTATCTCCGACGCTGTTTCCAACAATGTCTCGGTCTGGGTTTGCAGTCAAAACACAAGCAAACCATGCAATTTCCCGTGGGTAAGGGGTTACGGCTGATTACCCAGTTAATCTGGCATCAGGGTATCCGCCGAGCGGACATTCGGGGACAGTTTTGGCGGCAATTATGGACGATTTGGCAAAAAAAGCCCCAAGTTCTCAATCTGTATTTAGGTCTGTGCGCGGCGGGAGAACATTTTTGGGAGTACCGCGCCTTAGCCAGAGAACGGATTACTCAACAACTAGGCTACGATCCCTTAGAAGTTTCTGGTCGTCCCAACCAGAACTCATTCTGACTCGATAGGGAGGATTGGATTGTATGGTCAAGAGATCGCTCCAGGCCTCCCCTTCGGGAATTAAACAGGCTAAACGAGCCTTTGCGCTCAAGGGGTGGACTCAGGAAAATCTAGCAGGGGAAGTGAACTTAAAGACCCGCCAGCCGATTTGGCGGTTTTTCACAGGAAAACCCGTTGATCGCCAGGTTTTCCTGGAAATTTGTTCGATTCTGGATTTGGATTGGCGGGAGATTGCCCTCGCCCCGCCCGCAGAATTTCCTGAACCAGGAGAACTGGCGAAAACTAATATTGATGCTCTGGTGCAAGAGGTGCGAGCGCAACGCCTGGACACCATCCAAAACCAGTGCGGCATCTTGCAGTTACTAGACATCAGCCATCCAGTCAGCATTGATGACATCTATGTGGATGTCAATATTTTGGCGGAAATTGCCAGTCAACAGTGGGTGGAGATTGCCGATTGGCAAA
Organism: Microcystis sp. M049S2; assembly: GCF_020245625.1. Taxonomy (NCBI): domain Bacteria; kingdom Bacillati; phylum Cyanobacteriota; class Cyanophyceae; order Chroococcales; family Microcystaceae; genus Microcystis; species Microcystis sp. M049S2. The sequence continues at coordinate 2,641 of NZ_JADBUN010000080.1, forward strand.
ACTTGGGTACCGCTGAATTCGATCGCGTCGGTTTGGGAGAGGTTGAGCAGAAGCAAATACCCGGAATGCAGGCTGTTGAAACTTACTCAAAGCTTAGAGTTTTGGGCAGGCCGGGGGTTGGCAAAACTACCTTTTTGCAACATCTGGCGATTCAGTGCAACCAAGGCGAGTTTGCGGCGAATCAAGTGCCGATTTTTATCTTATTGAGAGAATTTGCCGAGGAGTCCAGTCCCAGTGGTGAATTTAGCCTGTTCAACTACATCCGTCAGGCATTGCTCACCTCGGGAATTTCCAACCCGTCTGTGCTGGAAACCTTACTGCAAGCGGGCAGAGTCCTGCTGTTGCTCGATGGCATGGATGAAGTTCTCAACCAGGACATTACAGCAGTTCTGAGAGAAATTCGCCAATTCTCAGAAAAGTATCATCGCAATCGATTTGTAGTAACCTGTCGCACCGCTGCCCAAAAACTCCAGATTCGAGGTTTCACTGATGTAGAAATTGCCCCCTTTACCCAGGCACAAATCAGCACCTTCGCGCAAAAGTGGTTTGTGGCACTGAGCAAAACGACTGCTCACGCGGGGCAGGAGCAGTCGGCTCAGTTTATGCAGAAGTTGGACTTGCCGGAAAACTGGCAATTTCGGCAACTGGTGGTGACACCTCTGTTTCTGCATCTCGCCTGCTGGGTGTTTCAGGGTCAAGGGAAATTTCCGAGCAAGCGGGCTGAGTTTTATAAACAAGGGCTGGATTTGCTCCTGGGTAAATGGGATGAAGCTCGAGGAGTCGAACGCGATCAGGTTTACCGGGGGTTTTTATTGCCCCAAAAATTGAGGCTGTTGAGCCAGCTTGCAGCAGTGACTTTTGAACAGGGGCAGTATTTTTTTGAGCAACGCACGATTGAGCAATACATTGGCGACTATTTGCGGAATTTGCCAGGTGCAACCCTGGAAGCAGAGGAACTCCAACTCGAAAGCGAAGCCATGCTGAAAGCGATCGAGGCACAGCATGGAATCCTCACAGAAAGGGCGCGAGGCATTTTTTCATTTTCTTATCTGGCATTTCAAGAATACTTCACGGCTCGAAAAATAGTTGCCAGCCATAATTTGCAGGCATTAGAACAAGCACTGGGAGGGTTGGTGAGTCACATCACCGATTCCCACTGGCGCGAAGTCTTCTTGTTAACGGCTGCCATGTTGCGAAGTGCAGATGCGCTGGTGCAGTTGATGAAGCAACAAATTGATGCCTTAGTCGCGCAAGACTCCTATCTGCAAGAGTTTTTGAGTTGGGCCAGCCAAAAATCCCAGCAGCTCCCAGACGAAACCAAAGTGGCGACCGCACGCGCATTTTACCTTGCCCTTGCCCAAAGCCCGCATACGGCAGATCGCTTTGCCTTAGCCAGCACGCTCGATCAGGGGATGTTTTTAGATGCGGCGTTGGAGAACTTGCTGGTAGAGTTTGCCATCGACCACAGTCAGGATTTTGCCTATGTCAATGCTTGTAGCGAGGCACTCAACAACATTCTGGTGATGGTTCTGGATGCTGGATTTTATAAGTCTTTGCAACAATTGAGAGACCAACTGCCACCTCCGAGTCAAAACCTGGAACGGCTTCAGCACTGGTGGCAGAAAAACTATTCTGCCTGGGTGGAACAGTTGCGGGGTGCGATCGCCAATTATCGCAATATTCATCATCCCTGGCAGTTTACGACTGAGCAACAGCAGCTGCTCCAACGCTACTATGATGCCAATCAACTCCTGATCGATTGTTTGAATAGTAACTGCGAAATAACAGCCGCAATCCGGCAAGAAATTGAAGCCACGTTGCTGTTACCTCAAAAGGACTTGGAAGATCGGGAATGGCAAGGAGATTAAATTGATAGACCACTCATTTGGATTTTACGGGTTCGCTTTCTTTGGGATCATCCTGGCGCGATACTTTCTCGTGGCTGGGGGAACCTATTTGTTCTTCTATTCGCCCTTGAGTCAGTCCTTTGTCAATCACAACCTGCGGCATTGGTCTCCCTCTTGGCGATCGATTCAACAAGATATCACGCTCTCGGTTCTTTCGGCGGGGGTGTTTGCGCTGGCGGCGGCTTTCATCATGACAGGATACAGTTGGGGTATTACCCGCTTATACAGCCACCCTCAACAGTATGGGCTGTGTTATTTAGGGGTTAGTTATGGTGCTGTGTTGGTTCTCCAGGATGCCTATTTCTATTTCACCCATCGCTTGTTTCACCACCCGTCACTCTTTCGGTGGTTACACCAGGGACATCATCGCTCGCGCTATCCTACCCCGTGGACTTCGTTTGCCTTTGACCCACTAGAGGCGATCGTTCAGTCTCTCTTCCTGGTCGGCATTGTCTTTGTCCTTCCCCTGCATTTCATCACGTTAATTGCGGCACTCACCACGATGACGATCTGGGCAGTGTTAAATCATCTTGGGATCGATCGCTTGCCCTCCTCATTTCCCCATCATTGGTTGGGTCGGTGGTTTATTGGTCCTGCCCATCATTCCATTCATCATCGCAAGTACACCGTACATTACGGTCTATATTTCACGTTCTGGGACAAACTCCTCGGAACTCAAGACCCCGATTATGAGCAGAAGTTTGATGAGCGTCTGACGGGTAAAGTCGATGGAATTTAACTCGTGCATCGCCCGTTACATTTTGTGTCGTATTCAAGCAATTCATACAGACTCAATCAATTCACGCATCAAATCAAACAACCATCTATCAGGGTAATAGCAGAAGCAGAATTGTTGACTCGACTCAGGTAAGCAGTTCTCAAATCCAACAAATTCAATAAGGAGACTTCATGAATATAAGAGAAACGAACCATCACGTCAGTACGGCAATCGTGAGCTTCATCATACTGCTGTCAGGTGTCCCAGCCGCTCACGCCGCTTTTATCCAAAATACTTTCGGGTTGAGTGGCCCGCATTCAACGATTACATTTGATGAGCACATTTTTCCTTTCTTAACACCTGTCACCACAGAATACGCCGATTTGGGAGTTACATTCTCACCCTATGGGCTTTACTTTGATGCGGCTAATGGCGGAGGCCGTATCGGCAACTTTGTACCGGGCGGCTTGGGAGCGCAGAGGTTTCCCATAGGTATCAACTTCACAAGCCCGCAAACAGAGGCAGCGTTTGTATTTGCAAGTGAAGATGCAACTACTACTTTCCAGGCTTTCTTGGGTGGAAACTTGGTTGAGTCATTCAATGTTGCGACTGGAAACCCGAGTATCCCAGTATTTTATGGGTTTCGTGATATTACATTTGATGCAATAAGCATAACAACACCTGGTTGTGGATCTGCGGTTTGTCCTCAACTTGTAGATAATATACAACTCCCGACTGCCCCTGTTTCCAGTTCAGTTCCTGAACCCTCCTCTATTCTTGGGATTATCGCCTTCGGAACTCTAGGAGCAGGTGCAATTCTCACGCGCAAAATTAAACCATCTAAATCCACTGGAAAAGAACTAGAAAAAGATTCCTAACAATCAGAAAACCCCACACCCCTTCAATAAGAAAATGAAGGGGTTTATTATTGCCTCAGCCTGAATCGAATGTTGATATTGACCATGCGATGCAACTTCAAGCGATACCGCCGCTCTGTTAATTCCTTGACTGATTATTCCAGTTTGGGTATATTGTTGAATGATCCGAATTTCTCAAAGTATGTCGCGGGAAAAACCCTTGTATTGGGTGGCCTCTGCGAAAAAGGACTACCTGACTTTCCCTGCCGAGGTGCAGGACGATATGGGCTATGCCCTTGGTCTAGCGCAGTTGGGGGGTAAACATCCAAAGGCTAAACCTTGGAAGGGTGAAGGGGCAGGAGTATTTGAGATCGTCGAAGATCATCGAGGCGACACTTATCGAGCGGTCTATACTGTGCGCTTCGCTGAAGTTGTTTACGTTCTGCACGCATTCCAGAAAAAGTCGAAGTCTGGAATCAAGACACCTCAAGAGGATGTAAAGCTTATTGTTGAACGGATGAAACGCGCACAAGCGGATTATGAAAGTAGAGGGACAAAATGAGCAATTTGGAAATCACTCGCGGCACCACGAACGTTTTCGCTGACCTTGGTTATCCAGACGCAACCGAACGGCAAACGAAAACACGCCTAGCCCTTGCTGTTAACGAACTTCTGAAAAGTCGCAAGCTGAAACAGCGGGAGATTGCCATACTGCTTAATATCCCGCAGCCCAAGGTTTCAGCACTAAAAAACTATCGGCTCGATCAATTTTCAGTTGAACGATTGATGGAATTTCTCACGGCATTGAATCAAGACGTGGAGATCGTCATCCGGCCTCGTAGCGATACAAAAGAGGTCGGACATATTTCTGTTCTAGCAGTGCAATAAGAGCAGCAGAGACAAAAAGAGTGGCCTTACCGTCTGTTAAGGGCGGCGCTATTTATTAATAAAAAAAGGTAGTTCTAGTGCATCGCCCGTTACATTTTGTCTCGTATTCAAGCAATTCATACAGACTCAATCAATTCATACAGTAAATCAAGCAACCGCCTGTTACAGTAATGCCAGGAGCAGAATTATCAACTCAAATCAGGAAATTCAATCGCTATAGTTCGCCATACTATAGGATTTACAAAGCTTTTACCGCATAGCGTTGGAGGGAAAAATGACTTTAACTAACCGTAAACGAGCCGTGGGAATCTTCTCTAGCCATCAAGAGGCAGAGAAGGCACTGAATGGATTACGAGATGACGGATTTGCCATGAATGAGGTATCAATCATTGCCAAAGAGCCTGAACGACTGGAGCAGAGCAACCGGATTGGTGAGACACGAGTTCAAGAGCTTACCGAAACAAAAACAACTCATATTGACGAAGGAGCAAAGACTGGGGCAGCGGCAGGCGGAGCCATTGGAGGACTGACAGGCTTGCTGGTTGGGTTGGGCATATTGGCAATTCCTGGAGTGGGCCCCGTCATGTTGGCAGGGGCGGCTGCAACTGCGATCGCTACCACGTTAGCTGGCGGTGCAATCGGGACGGCTACCGGAGGTTTGGTAGGTGGTCTAATTGGTCTAGGAATTCCAGAAGATCGGGCACGAGTCTATCACGATTATGTGGTTCGTGGAGACTACCTGTTGATCGTGGACGGTACAGATGCTGACATCCTTCAGGCTGAAACAATTCTAAAGCGCCGAGGGATTCGCGAGTGGGAAATTTACAATGCCCTAGCAATTGAAGGCTATGTCGATCCTCCTGCTTCTCGTTTGTAAAATCGGAAATTATTAAAGGATTTGCATCATGAAAAAGATCACAACTTTAATCCTCAGCAGCCTTCTACTGATTGGAACTGTGGCTTGTGGGAACAACGCTAAAACTAGCACCAACGCCCCTTCTTCCACAGAGGAAACGGGGCAAGTTCCTGATACTAAAACAGTCCAAAAGAACCAAAGCGATGCGTCTAGTCAAGTGCGCCGAAATCAACTCAATTCTGATATTCGCGCTCGTGAGCAACGCAACAATCTAACTGGAGGAGATGCGGATCGCGCCAACAGTGACCTTTCCAGTGAAGTTCGCTCTAAGCTAGAAGCCAACATCCCGAAAGGGCAACTTACAGTTTCTGCTAAAGATGGAGCGGTAGTCGTCTCTGGAACCGTAGAAACTCAAGAGCAACTCGACAAAATTGACCCCTTGGCAAAACAAATCAAGGGTGTCAATAGTGTCAAAGTTACAGCAAAAGTGGCGTTGTCAAATTGAAAGATGCTCCGAATCAGCTTGGAACTGAAATTACTTTGACTTGCCCTGAGCCAAGTCGAAGGGTAGCAAGGATTGCATTGCATCTTTCATATTCTAATCTGACAACGCCGCAAAAGTTGCGGGGAGCATCTCACCTTTGTAACTCCTAAATTAAGTTTTATGTCAAGCTATTTTGAAAGCCTTACCAGAAGCAAGTTTTAGCGACAAGCATAATTAGGGCTTGCATAAATGAGATGCTCCCAAGTTGCGCCAGCAGCTCCAGCTAAAAAGAAGTAAACAGAAGATAGCAACTGTAACTAACCTTGAAGACAAGGGGCTTAAGCCCCTTGTCTAATCATTGCTTTAGGACTTACGCATTGACAGAATTTCCGTAGTATGCATTTGAACTTCAGACTATGGCTTCCAAGTTATTGAGGTCAAGGAAGTTGGATGCTAAATTATTGACAATAAAAGAGCGGATGACCTCAGTAAATAACTCCCTTTGTCAGGAATACCAATTAACAATTTGCGCTTTAAATCGGAGAAATTCTAACTGGGGTTTGCTGAATAATGGTAAAACCCTTTTAAAATAAGGCTTTTGACCTGTTAAAATCCGATGTTCATGCTGCGAAAATAGGATTAAGACCTTCAAAAATCTTGCATTATCCTTCTTTTAGTACATAAACTGATACAAAAAAAGAGGGCAACAAAGCCTGAAATGACCGGCTACTGACGACCGGCGACCGACTCCTAACCCCACCAACAAACTTTTTGCCGCTAACCCTATTTAGTTCCTAGTTCAACCGAGACTAACCGATTCACATGAGGAGCAAACAAACCCCGAAAGCCCTTGTCTTTAAGGGTATTCATGGTTTCTTTGGCAGCATACCAACTATCTCCTGTGACTGTCTCTGGTTTCAATCCCCAAGCTTTTACTTCGTCCAAAATTTCTAAGAAATATTCATGTTTTGTCTGACCCTCCTGTTTATTAACGATTCGATAATTAACGGGAACTGACCTTCCTTTACAATCGGTATAATATCAGGTAACTGCGTTAATACCTTTGACTACTTTTTTGTGTTTACCACCAGTAAAAGTAATCGATTAACTCAGCTTTAGCTGGGTGACTATAAGGCTTGTCAATTACCATGTCGTCTGTACTGATTGTTCCTCCTTCAAGTTCGATTTGAGGAGCCACTTCATCAAACAAATCCTTGAGTGTATAGTTCTCTCGCCACAAGAAACGATTGACACTGTCATGAGATAAATTGCCCAGAATTTGAGCCAAACGAACACAGCTTATATATTTAGGTTCCCAGAGCAAAAATAGGGTGTAAATAGCCAGATTACATTGAGCAGTTGTTGGCTTCGTAATGTTTCTCATCAGTTGTTCTGTTATAAGAGATGCCCTTGTGTCAGGAAATCAAATCGGAGAGGGTTTTGTCAAGAGTCGAGAGAGAAATTGTATCTAAGACTAACAAAATTAGACCACCCACATTTAAGCCTTTTTGTCAATGCGTAATTTCTATGCTTGCAGAAACGGTATCGTTACATTTTGTGTCGTATTCAAGCAATTCATACAGACTCAATCAATTCATACAGTAAATCAAACAACCACCCGTTACAGTAATACCAGAAGCAGAATTGTTAGCTCAACTTAGGTAAGCAGTTCTCAAATCCAACAAATTCAATAAGGAGAGCATCATGAGCTTAAAAGATAGAACCGAGGCAACCGCCAAAAATATCGAAGGTAAAGTTCAAGAAGCAGTAGGAGATCTGACTGGCGATCCCAAAGCTCAAGCAGAGGGCAAGGAAAAACAGGCAGAGGCAAAAGTTCGTCACACTATCGAAGATGTGAAAGATGAAGTCAAAAAAATTATTGATTAGTAGGTCATTTGTCACGGCAACCGCCATTCAGACAAATGATTGAAACCCAGATTTCATCGGAACTCTTCCTCAAAAAATGGCTTCTTTCGAGACAGGTGAAACACTAGGACAAGGCGGCGTAAATAAACCCAATATTACCAAATATCTAGCTTCTCAAAGAAGTCGAATATCTATCCCTCGGTAAACTTACGCCGTCAAAGACTAGAAAAATCTTTCTCGAAAGGGTCTAGACAGTAGTTGTTCATCATCCATGTATCATCAATTCATCAAATTCTTTTTTGGAGTTAAAATGATGTCACTTCAACAGATTCGTCGCTTTTTTGTCACCATTATTTTAACTATAATGCTGGCAATTACTATAGCTTTTGATTTTGGAACTACAAATAGTTGGGCTGAAACTTTACCCACCCAATCGCAGACTCAAATCGCAAGCATGAATCGAGCCAAGGCAGTTACGAAAAATATTGAAGGCAAAGCTCAAGAAGCGATTGGCAACATGACAGGCGATCCCAAAGATCAGATGATGGGAAAAGCCAAGCAAGTCGAAAGTCAGGCTCGTAACGCAGCAGAAGATATAAAAGACCAGATGAAGTTAAAAGGGCGGGCAAAAGCAGTCACAAAGAACATTGAAGGCAAAGCTCAAGAAGCGATAGGTAAAGCTACTGGCAACCGCCAAGATCAAGTTGCTGGAAAAGCTAAACAAGTCGAAAGCCAAGTTCGCAATGCAGTAGAAGACGTGAAAGATCAGGTTCAAGATATACTCAATTAAGGATCGATGACTGAATTTTCATTACTTTTCTCTAAATCAAGGAGGGAAATATGTTTGATCTCGTTTGGACTGCCGTTGTTATACTTTTCATCCTCTGGTTGTTAGGATTCTCCATTAACATTGGCGGCAGCTTAATCCACCTGCTTTTGGTTTTGGTGCTGATTGGCGTTGTCTACAACTTGTTTATGAGGCGACGGTAATTGTTGATTCTCGAACACAGAAAGGGTCAAAAAATCGGGAAAAAGCAAGAATCAAAGTAGCTAAGATTCAGGCTCGAATCACCGATAGCAGAAAAGACCATTTACATAAGCTAACCACTCAATTAGTTCGTGAAAACTAAACGATTGTAGTTGAAAATTTAGCGGTAAAAGACCTGGTAAAAAACCCCAAGGTAAGCGCATCTTAACAATCCTTGACAAAATGAACTTTATGTGAGTTGCTTGCCCACGATTCAGGCATATTTGAGGAGAATTTGCCATCTCAATTGTTAAGCAAAAATCGACCCATTTGGTCGATTTCGTAACTATTCTGATTGACTGGTATCACTTGAAATGCCCACGCGGATGACAAAATTGGCCAATTGTCAATAGCGTTTGAGATGCTCTCACCCTGTAAAAAACCCGAAACTAGCTCAAGCTATAGCGTTTCCTAAGCTAGTGAGGTACACCTATTTTTCTTCCCTTTTGCCTTTTGCCTTCTGCCTCTTGCCTTTTGCCTAAAACCCATCACTTTTGTACCTCAGCAGACTGAAAAACGCTATATATCAGATGTTAGTTGGGGAGAAATCACTCGACAATGAGCCTATAAATGCCGTTGGTATGGGAGAAACTATCGGGAAATAGATATAGCATTTCTGATTCACACGAGGTACATTCCCGAGCCTGAACAGCTTAATCAGTAAAGGTTTAACTGTGCCGCACAGATGCGAGAAACGCTATAGATGGTTTCCTAGTTCAAAACGGTGCAATAATTGTGGGCATATCGTTGAGAAAATGCCGTTAAGTGTCCGAGAATGGGAGTGTCCTGAATGTGGAACTTGCCATGAAAGGGATGTTAACGCCAGTAAAAACATTTTGGCCGCAGGGCTTGCGGTATCAGTCTGGGTCGCGAGTGTCAGACCCGAACAGAGTGAGTCTGTGAAGGCAACTGCTAAGAAGCAGAAACCTAGATCGTGAGGTCTAGGAATCACCGTCCCTTTTAGGGCGGTGAGGATGTCAATCCCACCCCCTAAATCCCCCTTAAGGGGTAATTCTATCGTCTCCCCTGAAAGGGGAGATAAGATAGGGGTGGGGACTGAGGGGGGTGGGGGCTGGCTTGCTCAACCGAACGGTATTGGGTAGGGGAGGTGTGAACGATCATAATTTAATTTTATGTTGTTGTGCTGTTTAGTTATTCGAGGAGTTTTTGTATGGAATCCACAAAAGAGCGCGGGCAATTAATCATCATTGGTGGAGCAGAAGACAAAGAAGGAGATTGTCAAATCTTGCGAGAGTTTGTTCGCTGTGCTGGCGGGACTAAAGCTAAAATTGCCGTGTTAACGGCGGCAACAAGTGAGCCTCGTTCGGCTGGAGAAACCTATACCCGAGTGTTTGAGCGACTCGGTGTCGAGGATGTGCGTGTCCTCGATACCATTCACAGGGAAGATGCCGACGATCCAGAAAACCTGAAAATCATTGAGGAAGCCACAGGAGCGTTTTTTACCGGGGGAGATCAAGCCCTAATCATTGAACACATCAAGGGAACTCAGCTAGATGCCTTACTTCACCAACGCAATCGGGAGGGAATGGTGATCGGTGGGACAAGTGCCGGTGCTGCCATCATGCCCGATCTGATGATTATTGAAGGAGACTCGGAAACCAACCCACGCATGGACGCCATAGAGATGGGTCCGGGAATGGGATTTCTGCACTCAGTGGTGATCGATCAGCATTTTGCCCAGCGCGGACGGCTAGGTCGCCTGATTTCCGCTCTCTTACAGCAGCCAGCTAACTTAGGCTTTGGCATTGACGAAGATACAGCAGTAATTGTGGACGGTGACGAATTTAAAGTGCTGGGGCGTGGGGCTGTAACAATTGTCGATGAATCAGAAGCAACTTATGATAATTTAGACGAACTGCTCAAAGATGAAGCGATGGCAGTGTGTGGAGTCAGGTTGCACATCTTACCTCAAGGATTCCGCTTTAACTTGAAAACTCGCAAGCCCGTTTTCTCTCGATCAATAGAGTTAAAGGATAGCAATCCTAAAAAGGAGGCAGAAGTTGAAAGGGAGTAGGTCGGAGGGAACAATCAGTGGTGGCTTGTACCCGCCACTGATTGGAGAATTTATTTAAATCAGAAAAATATTGACTCTGAGGTCTAAGAATGAATCACGAGCGGGATGATGAAACCAATCTTGTAGAATTATTAGAAGTCAATATGATTCTACCCTATTAGAGAAAATTGCTGGACAGTCTGCCAACAATTCGATAAACCGGGTAAAAGCGGAAGAGGCAAAACAGAAACTAGAGGAAAATAATAAAAAAATATCAAAAATCAA
>NZ_JADBUN010000081.1:0-4026 GCF_020245625.1 Microcystis sp. M049S2
CTTAATCCCGATTGTCTATATAACAATGATCCTACAGATAAATTCTGTCAAAAATGTCGCTTTCAATTATTACTAAAAGATCGTTATCGTGCTATAAAATTAATTGGTCAAGGAGGTTTCGGTAAAACTTTCCAAGCAATTGATGAGGATAAACCTTCTCAACCCTATTGTGTAATTAAACAATTTTTTCCTAGCGCTCAGGGTAGTAATGCTCTCAAGAAGGCTGCGGAATTATTTAAAGAAGAAGCGATTAGTTTAGATAATCTCGGTCAACACCCACAAATTCCCTCCCTCTATGCCTATTTTACTGGCAATGATGGGCGACAATATCTTGTTCAAGAATATATTGAGGGAGAAAATCTAGAACAAGAATTACAAAGCGAGGGAGTTTTCAATGAGGAAAAGATTAAACATCTTTTATTAGAAATTTTGCCAATTCTTGATTTTATCCATGCTAAAAGAGTCATTCATCGGGATATTAAACCAGCTAATATAATTAGGAGACGCATCGATAATAAAATAATTTTAGTGGATTTCGGTGCCTCTAAATTTATAACCATTGCTAATCTTTCCCTGACAGGAACAGTGATCGGTTCGGCGGGATATATCGCCCCAGAACAAAGCAATGGCAAAGCGATTAATAGCAGTGATTTATATAGTTTAGGAGTCACTTGTATCTATTTATTAACGGGAGTATCTCCCTTTGAATTATTCGATGTGAGTGAACATGAATGGGTATGGAGACAGCACCTGATTAATAATCCTGTTAGGGTTGAATTAGGTGAAATTTTAGATAAATTAATTGAATTTGGCACCAAAAAACGTTATCAATCAGCCGGGGAAGTCCTGCAAGAGTTAGCGGTAAAATTAGCCGTAGTGATTCCGCCAAAACCCCGATCACAGGACACAATTCAAGAAACGGTTTTATCAGTTTTTCCAGTTGCCACCAGGGAGGAAATTAACCTCAAAAGTGTCAAGGCAATTGATTACACTAACCTACGGGATTTCTTAGCGCAAGAAAAATGGCGAGAGGCCGATCAAGAAACGGCTAATCTATTTTTAAAAGTTGCCGATCGAACTAAAGAAAAATATCTTAAGATAGAAGATATAGATAACTTTCCCTGTGAAGATTTAGCCACTATCAATCAACTCTGGTTAAAATATAGTCAGGGAAAATTCGGTATATCTGTTCAGAAAAGAATCTATGAAAGTTTGGGAGGAAGCGGCAATTATGACCAACAAAAATGGAACGCTTTTGGGTCAAAAGTCGGTTGGCGAGTTAATAACAAGTGGTTGTACTACGATCAAATTACTTTCTCTCTCAAAGCACCCTCCGGACATCTTCCCACCCTTGTCTGGGGTGTGGGGGGTGGGATAATTCTTTTTTCTCGTCTGGAAACCTGTACCATTGACGTAGTTTCTAGCAGGGGATAAATTGACTTAAAAACTTTTCTGGAGAATTAAACAGTTTCTCCCTTCGCCAGTGCGGATATATTGTAAACTATCAGTAAGAGAACGCATGAAAAGTAATCCTCGATCGCTTTCCATTTCCAAAGGTGCGAGGGGATGTTGTTGTAGAGAATCGAGTTTGGCTTGCAGATCAAAAGGTTGACCGTGATCCCATATTCTTATTTCTAGAGAATGGGACGAAAAAGTTAATTCTAGATCGATCGGTGTGGTCGGTGGTAAATGTTGGTGAGCGTAACGGACAGCATTAGTAAATCCTTCTGCTAAAGCCACCTTACACTGCCAAAGCACCGAGTCAGGTAAAAAAGAGCGGCCGTGAGATTCAAACCATTGTAGGACTGGGATTAAAGCTGCCAATTCCGTCCGGACTTGTAGATGGAATTGGAGGGGGAAAGAAGGGGAATTTAAGACTTCAGAAGGCACCACTGTTTTTTTGAAAGAGAATCAAAATTGTTTTAAAAATCAGTTGTAGATCGTAGCCTAAACTCCAATTTTCTTGATAGCGCAAATCTAGTTGAATTACCTCTTCAAAATTACGCACCTGAGAGCGACCATTCACCTGCCATTCTCCCGTCATACCGGGTTTTACGTCTAAACGTTGCCATTGGGGAACATCGTAGCGTTCCACCTCATCCGGTGTGGGGGGACGAGTGCCGACAAGACTCATTTCACCGGTGATCACATTCCAAAACTGGGGCAATTCGTCTAAACTGGTACGACGTAAAAATTTTCCTACCCGGGTAATCCTGGGATCATTTTTATTCTTAAAAAAAGCTCCCTCCGCTTGATTGGGGATTTTATCCTTGAGTGTTTCTGCATCCACACACATGGAACGAAACTTAAGAATCTTAAATTCCTTTCCCAACCAACCGCAGCGGGTTTGACTGAAAAAAATTGGCCCTGGACTGTCTAACTTAATAGCGATAGCAATGGGGACAAAAATAACCCCCGTGATTAATAAACCCACGATGCCACCAAGAATGTCAAGACCGCGCTTTAACCAACTGCGAATCGAGGGATGGGTTTCCGGTAGATGGTTTTCAGGGGTAGTAAGGCCGTTTTCTTGGGGTGCTAGGGAGGAGGTTTGGAAGGTGAATAATTGATCTAGTCCCGTAATCGATAAAACCCCCATCACTGGGGGATGGACGTTAGCTAGCACTAACTCGATATTTTTTTCCCTAGCCGCTTTGAGATTATGCACTAAAGCACCCACACCACTACTATCCATAAATTGAGTGGCATTCAGATCGAGAATGACTTTTTCGGGAGTGGGTGTTTGGGCGATGAGATGGTGAAACAGATTCTTGAACTGTACTGCTTCCAAGACAGTCAAGCGTTCCGGCATCCGCAAAACCGGATACTCCATCGGAATGATCAGAAAACGTGTTTCAGGAATTTGGGAAGTCATCGACACAACGAGGTGGTTTGATAGATGAGCAAGGCCTGATGACCTACTTAAATGTTTACTACACTTTTCCGCAAATACCAATGGGTAATGTCACAGATTATCTGTAATTATCGGCTAACGAATCTCACCTAGGGGCGGACGGCCTTGGGTTTGGGATTTCGCTTTCGCCGCACTCTTCCTTAGGGCATCTAAACGGGTCTCATAACGCTTACGCAGACGACGGTTAGGTGTTTGTTCGATTAGGGTTTTAAAGGCACTGCCTAGGCTCTTGTAGGCGTTGGGGAGAGAGTAACCGAAACGAGTGGCCAGGGCGATCGCTTTTTCATCGGCTTCGATCGCTTCTTTGAGAATTTTATCACCGTTATTTTTGCGCCAGAGACGATAACCGGAAATCCCACATAATCCCATAGCCAAAAGCAATAATAAACCGTCCTGTACCCATAATTCTCCCACCGCACCACCTAAACCAATAGCGAGGGCGGCCATTTCCCAGCCTTCCCGGGGAATACTATCATTTTGAATCCTGGCCACTTCATGCCAAAAGAGCAAATTACGCTGATCGATGGCTAAATTTTCCCATTTTGCCAAATCTATCTGAATTTCTACCTCGTCTCTGCCAATTTCTTCACAACGGATCAGGGGGGGGTTAATCTCTGTAGAACCTTCTACCGTTACCCAACTTTGTAATTCTGGGGGTAGCAGGGTTTTTAGGCGCCGAAGTTCGCTCATTTCGGCTCGTGCAGAGGAGGCCGCATAAGATGTCATAGATTTTTTACCTATTCTCTACCAATGACGATGATTTCTATTTTGGATCATAGCGGTCTTTTTTGTGATCTTGGCAGCTTTTAGCCCTAGGGAGCATTTTCAGTGATCAGTAATCAGTCGTCAGTAAGGGAAGTGGGTAAGTGGGAAGTGGGAAGTGGGGAAGTGGGGGAGATGGAGAGAAACAATCCATAACTGGGTTTTTAAAGTTCGATTGGGAGTCAATCATACTAAGTAGGTCGGTGTTAAAAATTGTCAGATACCCCCCTTATTAAGCTGTCCTTTAGTCACATCTTTCTTAACATTTCAAACCTTTGTAGCACAAGGCTTTCAAGACTCGGTTAACAATTTGTAATATTCCTTGTTGACACCCTTACTGACAAAGAAAA
>NZ_JADBUN010000082.1:0-30788 GCF_020245625.1 Microcystis sp. M049S2
AGGATTTAGTCGATTTATGCCACCCTATCGAACCATACCAAGTAACGAAAAGCCAAGAATACCTGCAGCTACACCAAAATCTACAATTGAGTCTATTTTGATTCTGATACCCCGTCCGCTTGCGGCGGGGTAGTTCATTTATAACCAGCTACTTAACTAGGGTTTATAACTGGGAAAATCGATATAACCTTCCTTGTCAAAGGAATACCAATCTTTCATCTCAGCATCGGGATTAAGAGGCCAATTATTGGCGAATCTTTCCACCAAATCGGGATTACTGATATAGGGGCGACCGAAAGCAATTAAATCCGCATCTCCTAACTGAATAGCGGCTTCAGCAGTTTCTTTTGTATAACCACAATTGCCGATTAATGCACTATTAAAAACAGCCCGAAACTCGGATAAAAGCATCGGTTGACCCTTTTCATGAAAACCAAAAGCCAAGCCATCTAGCAGATGCAAATAAGCTAAATTGTACTCATTTAATCTTTGGGCAATATAGAGAAAAGTTTCTCGAAAATCCTCGGAACCCATGTCATTATAAACTCCATTGGGAGACAGACGCACCCCCACCCGATGACTGGGAAAAACAGTTAAAATTGCCTCGACCACTTCCTGCAAAAAACGATAACGATTTGCCAAACTGCCTCCGTACTTATCCTGACGCTGATTAGTGGCCGATTGTAGAAAAGTATCGATTAAATAACCATTAGCCCCGTGAATTTCTATGCCATCAAACCCCGCTAATTTTGCCCTCTGAGCGGCTTGGCGGTAATCGGCGACAATTGTGGGGATTTCCTCGGTTTCTAAGGCTCTAGGGATCTCGTAGGGCTGTTTGCCTATGGGTGTATGCAACTCCCCCTTAATCCTAATTGCGGAAGGGGCAACGGGTAAAGCCCCATTTTCCTGAAAACTAGAATGAGAAGCGCGACCACAGTGCCACAATTGACAAAAAATTGGTGTTCCTTTTCTTTGGGCGATTTTAGTCACCATTTGCCATGCTTGCGCTTGTTCATCGGTGTAGATACCGGGGGTATTTTGCCAACCGTTAGCTTGGGGAGAAATTACCGTCGCTTCCGTAATCATTAATCCTGCGCTGGCCCTTTGCCGGTAATACTCGGCCATTATCTCATTAGCAAGACGTTTTTCTCCCGCTCGCGCTCGCGTCATGGGAGCAAGCACAAGACGATTTTCTAGGTTTAAATCTCCCAATTTAAATTGACTTAAAAGAGCCAGGGAAGTAGTGAAGGAAGTCATCGAATTTGCCGATAGAGAATTTAGGTTAATTTTACCGCAATTAGTTAAAACCGGACAATCACACCCCAGGATGATTGACTGTCTATCTGCGAGATTGTCCCTCTCCTAAGTGAGGAGAATTAATCGAATCAACTAGCTGAGTATAATTTATCTTGGTCATAAATATGACTATAATTACCAGTTATCTAATTTATTCATCTTCCAAAATTAAAGAGATATAAACTATGTTTTCTGGTGGTTGATTCATGATGGTTCGGTATAAAATAGTGTAATTACGCTTATGTTTATCTGACCAGAAATAGTCATTGTCGAGATGTGTAGTAACTGGTGTTTTACCGATCAAATAGACTTCCTAGTGACTGAAACAAAACCCTTACTATTCGGTGCTTGCGAATTTTAAGAGGGTTTTTCAGAATCAGCATTTTTTAGTAAACCTACCCAACAATACCCAAAAGAGGCAAACAGCCTCTAGATTGCGTTGATAAAAATGGGAAAACACGAGTTTTTAGCAAGCATAGTTCATTTAATTGTGCTAATCTCCAAAAAATAGCTATTTTTTCACAATTTATTTAGAACTAATTTATTAGTAAAAAAAGATGTTAAAAAAGTCTTGATCGACTTGGGCTTTGTGGCTAGTATGTAAAGCATATAGCTTCTTCATTGGAGACACCTGAATGAAAGCCCTATTACTGTGGCCGCTGATGCCCAACTCCTTTTGGTCCTATCAAGAGACTTTAGATCTAGCCGGTTTAAGATCAACCAATCCGCCCCTAGGTTTAATTACGGTGGCAGCCCTGTTACCATCGGATTGGGAAATCCGGTTTGTTGATCGCAATGTCCGATTAGAAACAGCTTCGGATTGGGAGTGGTGCGATTTGGTAATCATCTCCGCCATGATCATTCAGAAAAAGGACTTTCAAGAATTGATTGCCAAAGGGTTGCAGTTGGGTAAAAAAGTGGCTGTAGGCGGGCCTTACCCCACCTCCTATCCAGAAGTTGCCCAAAAAGCTGGGGCAGATTACCTGATTCTCGATGAAGGAGAACTGACAATCCCTCTGTTCCTGGCGGCCCTGGAGCGGGGTGAACCGAGTGGTGTCTTTAGAGCCAGTGAGAAACCCGATGTAACCATGACACCGATCGCCCGCTATGATTTACTAGATCTGGATGCCTATCTGGCGATTACCGTGCAGTTTTCTCGCGGTTGCCCCTTTCAATGCGAATTTTGTGACATCATCAACCTCTATGGCCGCAAACCTCGCACCAAAACCCCAGAACAAATGTTGGCTGAGTTGGAGACGTTATATCAACTGGGCTGGAGGCGCTACATTTTTGTTGTGGATGACAACTTCATTGGCAATAAGCGGAATGCCAAGGTGTTTCTGCGGGAGTTGATCCCCTGGATGGAGCAACACCAGTATCCCTTTAAACTGATTACGGAAGCTTCCCTTAATCTGGCCGAAGACAGCGAACTGATCGAGCTAATGGTCAAGGCCGGCTTTATGCTGGTGTTTATGGGGATTGAGACACCAGATACCGATAGCTTAATGGGCATTAACAAGGTTCAAAACACCCGCCAATCCCTGATCGAATCCTGTCACAAAATTACCCGCATGGGGCTGCAGATTATGTCTGGCTTCATTATCGGTTTTGACAATGAGAAACCAGGCGCAGGGCAGCGGATCAAAGATTTTATTATGGAGGCGAGTATTCCCCAAGGGCAGTTTAGCCTGCTCCAGGCCCTGCAAAATACCGCCCTGTGGAATCGCCTGCAACAGGAAGGTCGTCTGGTGGATGGCATGGGTACTTTCCATCAGGGAGCGATGATGAACTTTGAGCCAACTCGCCCGGTGGAAGAGATTACCGAAGAATACATCGATGCTTTCTGGGAAATCTATGATCCTGTTAACTACCTGAAACGAACCTTCAACCATTTCATGATCATGGGGGGATGGCGCGGCAAATCGAACCGTAAATTAGATGGGCAACAGTGGCAATTGTTCCGCTCCTTGCTCTGGCGGCAGGGGATTGTCCGACCGACGCGCTTCCGTTTCTGGTGGCAACTGGCAGTGATTGCCTGGGTCAAGCCCCGTCTGCTAGAAGAGTATCTAGCGACCCTAGGGATAGGTGAGCATTTTTTTGCCTATCGCTATGAAGTCAGAGAACAATTACTAAAACAACTAGCCGATTTGAAGCAACAGAAAGCAAGGGTAGCCCAGCTGGAAAAAACGCTCAAAAGCTAGACAATAGCGCCGAAGAACAGTCAATGCAGACATTTTGGCAAATTTTTCTTTTTAGGATGGTTTTCCTGAGTTGAGATTCTCCCCCCTTACTTTAAGTAAGGGGGAAAAAAAATCAATTGGCACGCTGTTCAACCAACAGTTGGTAAGCATGATTAAAATCAGCCGTTGTAATGCGAATATCAGCCGGGTCAGTCATTCCCTGATGGCGATAACGACGAATTGCCATCAGTGCCGCTTGGTTACATAATAACGCTAAATCTGCACCATTCCAGCCTTCGGTTGCCTCGGCCCAATAGCCTAAATCCACATCCTCTAAAGGACGTTCATCATTATGGACCCCGAGAATTGCTAAACGACTAGAGGCATTCGGTAAATCAACTTTTAACTGTAAATCTAACCGCCCCGCTCGCAATAAGGCTGGATCTAACGCATCTGGGCGATTAGTGGCTCCAATCACTAAAATCGTTGCCCCCGTTTGCAACCCATCTAACTCCGTGAGGATTTGTCCCACAACCCGGTCACTCACGCCTGAATCTCCACTATAACGACCTCTTGCCGGTGCTAAAGTATCAATTTCATCAATAAAAACCACACAAGGGGCTGCCTGACGAGCTTTGGCAAACAACTCACGCACCGCCTGTTCACTCGCCCCCACCCATTTACTCAAAAGCTCAGGTCCATTAATACTGATAAAATTAGCTCGCGCCTGAGATGCAACCGCTTTGGCCAATAAGGTTTTTCCCGTTCCGGGGGGACCCCAAAGTAAAATACCTTTGGGAGCTTGGGCTTTGGTTTGCGTATATAATTGCGGATGGAGTAATGCTCCTTCCACAGACTCCTGTAGGGTTTGTTTAATCTGTTCAAGTCCGCCAATATTGTCCCAGTCCACATGGGGAGACTCCACTTCCACAGAGCGCAACACCGCCGGTTTAACCTCTTTCAGGGCTTGCAAAAAGTCGGCTTGGACCACCGTCATTGTTTCTGGAATTTGCGAGTCAATCGTAGGAACCTGCCGCCGCAAAGCACTATAGGCCGCTTTCTGGCAAACGGCTTTTAAATCTGACCCGACAAATCCCACCGCATTATCGGCAATCAGATCTAAGGAAACTGATTCATCTAGGGGCATGGAACGGGTGAGAATTTGCAGGATTTCTAAACGGCCCTTGCGGTCAGGCACCCGAAAGAGGACTTCTCGGTCAAACCGTCCGGGGCGACGGAGGGCAGGGTCAAGATGGTCGGGACGGTTTGTCGCCGCTAGAACAATCACCCCTTGACTTTGGGCAAAACCATCCATTAAACCCAGCAATTGGGCCACCAGTCTTTTTTCTACTTCCCCTTCAACTTTACTACGATCGGGTGCCATGCTATCAATTTCGTCAATAAAAACGATACAAGGCGCATTCTTACTGGCTTTCTCAAAAATTCCCCGCAGTTTTTGCTCAGCCTCCCCATAATATTTGCTGATCACCTCTGGTCCGACTAAGGCAATATAGTTAACACCCAGTTCTTCGGACAAAGCACGGGCAGTCAGGGTTTTACCGGTTCCAGGGGGGCCGACTAAGAGAACGCCGCGAGTGGGTTCAAGTCCTAACTTGGCCAATAAGTCGGGGCGTTTCAGAGGAATGGCAATTAGTTCCTTGAGTTCTTTAATCACTTCCGCCAAGCCACCAACATCTTTCAGGGAAGCCGTGGTCGGTCCTTCGGGCGGTGTCACACTGTCTTCAACCCCTGAATCGGTGGGGGTATCGCGATTGCGATTCACCTCAAAATCATCCCCACCAGAATTGCTCGGGCGAGAAACTCCCCCTGAACGGGGAATACCGCCAGCACGGGGGATGTTACTCAAGGAACGAGAGTTAAACTGCACTTCGGTTTTAATTTCCCCTTTTTCCAGTTTTTCCTCTAAGGTTTTAGCCAGTTCGACTAATTGCTCAAAGCCTTTGAATAGTTCTACCATAAAATTTCTCCTGAGTCAAGTGAAGGATGGGGACTGGGTGATAGATGGGGTTAAGAAGTCCGACTTTAAAGACTAATTACCTTTAAAATAACAGATCTGCCGCGGCTTTGACCCGGGCTAGAGGTTCTACAGACCGAGGTAAACTGGGTAAGCGGATCAAAGTTTGATCTGGGAATAAATCCCGATCAATTTCCTCATTAGCATGATAACGATTCTGCACGACGTAACGTTGATAGACTCCCTTTTTTTTCAAAGATGCTGTCAATCGCAGTTGTTCGGCAACGATGGCATCTTGGGCTTGCAAAACTCCAATAAATTCTGTATGTTGGGGGTCTTTGAGTTTTTTCTGGGCAGACATCACCTGTTGTCTTAAGATTCGCAATCGTCCCATTAAATCTACACGCCCTAAGACATCTTGATACTTCATCCAAAGCTTAAAAATCCAACTTAACCAATCTCCTAAAGCCGTTGGCATTTCTAAAAATCGCAGGAGATGACCGGTAGGAGCCGTATCTAAAATAATCAAATCTTGTTGTTTCTGGTCTAATAACTCCATTACTTTTACTAGGGACAACATTTCATCAATTCCTGGCAGAGATTGAGCGACAATTTGCCGCCAAGCTTCTGGAGTATAAGCTAGTTTGATATTCCCTTCTTCCTTACCTTCACCACTAATCATTTCTGCCAGTTCCCATAAATAATCATCCCGAAATTTTTCTAAAACGATATTAGCATCAACTTCTTGACCACTTAAATTAGCAGTTAA
Organism: Microcystis sp. M049S2; assembly: GCF_020245625.1. Taxonomy (NCBI): domain Bacteria; kingdom Bacillati; phylum Cyanobacteriota; class Cyanophyceae; order Chroococcales; family Microcystaceae; genus Microcystis; species Microcystis sp. M049S2. Next base: position 6,221 of record NZ_JADBUN010000082.1, read on the forward strand.
TTGTGTGGATTGATGTCCTAATTTTGTCCCAAAGGCATCTCCCAAAGAATGAGCCGGATCAATAGAAATAATTCTAATTTTTTGATCGGGATGACGATTAGCTAACGCCCAACCAATGGCCGCGGCAACCGTGGTTTTTCCCACTCCCCCCTTGCCACCAATGATAATGAGTTGGCGTTTGTCGTCAATAAAATCACTAAAACTCGGCAGAATTTTTTGCGGCCATTGAATAGGAGGCGGGGCCATAAATTCTACTTTTTCGATAATTTCAATTTGACTCATGATCTGATCTAATGCTTCACCTCCTAGGGGTTCTTTTGCCTGTTGGGGCAGGGTGAAAATTGTCTCTTGACCTGGAATTTTTAGGAATTTATCGAGGAGTTGCTGTTGCTCACTGTAGCGATCTAAATTTTGATTAGGGTCTGTTAGAATGCGATTAATAAATAATCTGCCGCAGGGAATATTTAAGTGATGCAAACTATTGAGTAATCGTTCGGTTTCTAATAAACTCATCGGTTCGGCAATTGCCACAATTAAACAAAGGGTAAAATCCCGATCTTGTAGGATTCGTTTGCCTTCGGTTAATTCTGCTTGTGTTTTGACTAAAAAGTCATCCACATCATCGGCATTGTAGGTTTTTGAAAAAGTTTGCGAAATAACACGATGTTTTTCTTGAAACAACTCTAAAGAATTTAAAATAATCTCTAAAAAGTCTTTAATCCCCAATAAATTCAAGGTATGACCAGAGGGAGCCATATCAACAACAATTCGATCTACAACATTCTCTATTAGTAATCGTTGAATTTCTAATAGACCCATGATTTCATCTAAACCTGGCCAGTCTAAATCCCAAACAGGAGTTAAATCTTCTCCTTCAACAAAACTGCCCCGTTCTACTAAAAGTTCTAAAAATTTTCCGTATTTTTCTTTAAATTCTAAGAGCAATTTTTCCGCATCTAATGCCCTAACTTTTAAGTTGGGTAAGTCTTTTACAGGTGATGCTTGATCGCTAACTTCTGTTTGCAATACATCCCCTAAAGAATGAGCAGGATCGGTTGAGATTAACAGGATTTGTTCCTCGGGAAATAATTTGGCCCAACGGCGAGCAAATCCACAGGAAAGGGTGGTTTTTCCCACTCCTCCTTTGCCACTAAACATAACTAAATGTCGAGTGTCATAGCAACTTAGAGCGTTATTTACCAAGTTAAAGTTAGTCATAGAGAAATCAAGTTAAGTAAAGTGATAGGGGGGAGAAACTTGTCCTAATTGTAATTCCCAACGGGGGCAAGCTTTCTGCCAATGCAAGACTTGCTCGATTAGTAAAGGTTCTTCTTGAAAATTAACTAAAAGATAAATTCGTGATTCTGTCCCCGGAGCAGTAATAATCCTCGTTGACGGATAGCTTTGGGTGACTAAATGCCCGAGATTTTGCCATTCTGAACCTTGCAAAGTATAAAAATCCTGTTGGGCTTCATAATGCTGTTTTTTGGCTAAAAAATATTGTCTGCCCTTGCTTTCAGAAGAGAGTACAGGCTCCTCTGACTTACGGGGAATACATTTTAAAAGATATTCTCCTTTTCCCTCAAGTTCTTCAATTTTTTCTTGATATTCTTGGGCATGAGAACAAAGATGAGTCAGTAAATTTTCTGCCTCTAAAAAAGATGTGCCAAAACGTAAGGGTAAAATAGTGGTTTGTTGAAATAATTCACAGATGACTCGATCATGACATAAAACCGATTGAATCAAGCGTTCATCATCATTTTGTAAAGTGTCTAAACAAACTTCGGGTTCGACTACGGCCGAGAGATCTCCACCAGTTATCAGTAACAATGGGTTAGCCATTCCAACCGGTAATTTTAGGCTTTCTATGGGGGTTTTCAAAAAAGCGTAAGTATATAGATTGTACAATTTCATAGGGTTTACTAAAAGAAAATTGACGATTTTTTACGAGTTTTTATATTGGGGCGTTGATATGCTAGAATATTCTAAGTTATTCAGGGATTGTTATGACAACCACTCGTCCACCCAGACCAATTAGATCTAAAATTAGCACCATGCCTCGGAAACAATCTGAAGCAGATCACCAACTTGAGCTTTATAAGTTAATTACTGAAAAACAACGTATCCAAGAAAAATTAGAAATGATGGAGCGGCAGCTTCAGCAATTAAAAAACCGTCTCACGTTTGTGACAGAGCAAATTGAGACTACAGAACAAAGTATTCAAAATTTGCGTACAGCTAACCCTCCTAGTGTAGCTAAAAAACCTGATTCCCCCAAAACTGTTGCTCACTCCTCTAATAATTCCAGTAATTTCCAAACTTTTTACCTAGAATATTAAGGCTTAACCAAGGGCTAGTTCTGACCAAGCTTCAACGAGTTCTTGAGCTTGTCAAATCCGCCCTTACTAAGCTTACAGTTTGTGATTTTGTTCATGATCTATCTGGTGGCAAAGATTGCCAGTTCTGAAACTGCGAAGTATAGAAAAATTTTAGATAGAAGATTCAGCTTCGTTTTCTGCCGCCTCTTCTTCTAAGGCTTGAATTTTTAATAAAAGTTCTTCTTCCCGAATTTCAAACTCCTCCTCAGAAATATTACCCATATCGTAAGATAGTTGTAGGGATAATAATAATTTGTGCAAATTTTCCGCCTCATCATATTCTATATCTGCACGCTCTTGAATTTTTTCCCCAATCCAGATCAGACCACCAATAGGGCCGGTAACAGGAAGAAGTAAAAGATCGAGAAACATAACTGATAATCTCCTTAGATAAGTTGGGCAAAGGTATAGGGTGCAGTTAAATTGTTATAGCGAATCCTTAGGCGATCACCAAACTGCTGATCGATCGCTTCAACGTTTTGGCTAAATTCCGGCTCTTGCTCCCAGGGAATTAAATAAGCTGCATTGTAAATCATGTCATCGGTCATCGGATCGCTTTCAATCACCTCTTGGGCTCGATGATTTAATTGGTCTCTAAAGACTTGAATAATGTCTTGTTTCCGTTGCAATACAGTGGCTTCAATGAGTTGACCTATATGGATAATTTCTTCCATATTTAAGTTTTTCCCCATCATCGCATCCCGTTCTTGTTTTAACTTAGGATTAGACTCCAAAGCCGCTTGTAATTCCCACTGATTATCCCAAAAAATCTTAATGCTAACCTCTCGTTGTCCTGACAGTTTAGCAAATAATTCTTTCAGTTGGGTTTTATAGGGAGTAATTAGTTGTTCGGTGACAGATTCCCAGGTTTTGATAACTAAGCCAAACCGCAGGGGCAACAACGTTGTAAACCCTGCTTCCATGACAGTTTCTAATACTTTTTCATGGCAAATTAAATAGCGACGGGATGCCAAATACTTCTCTTTATGAGCAGCGGAGTAGAGAAAACTAAAACCATCAATCATCTCACTGTGAACCGGCTCATTATCAATCCCCTGCAAAACCAGTCCGTCAGGAACTGGTTCGGGAAATATGCCATATAAATAAAGACCCACTGTCATCAGTATTCTCCCAAATTAAACCGGCTGAGAAGTTAAAACCAAACGAAGCTTTAGATGAATTAGATCTAATTGAGCTAAACCCAGATCAACATTTCCTTCCACAACAACTCCTGTATTGAGAAGTCTATCCACTAATTCTAACACAGAAGGCTTAATACCCTCCTCTCCCGGGTAATAACTCCCCGCTTCCGGTAAAAGAGTGCCAAACTCTCCTAGGTGGACATTTAAATCTTCTGGCTCAACCTCAAAAATTTCACACAAATGGAGAATTTGTTCTTGCAATTTTTGTATACTTTCTGCAGCCCTATCTAAATCAGACTCACTGAGAACCCCTTTTTCCATCCGGCGAATGATTTGGGCTTCGAGCAATTGGCGTACCAGTTCCACAACAGTTAACAGTAAAGGGGCTAAACCAGCTTGGCTATTACTTTCTGGAGGGGTCAGCAAGGCTTGATTATCAGAATCGTAAGGTGTGCAAGCAAGTGTCATGGTTGGAGTTGGTAAATGAGGAGTTCTTGAGGGTGAGTCTCTAGTGGGGGGCTTGGCCAAGAAATTTTATCTGAGGGAAAAAATGATGTAACCAAGCAATGTCAACTTCCTGCCGCCCTGTGAAGATTCTAGTGACGAATTTACCCGACAGGAGGAATGTGCTTGATTATTTTAACTGGTATTGTAGCCCTCGATTGCCCCCGATTGGGGTAGGGATTTTAAGGCTTAAAGTTTAGCTGCTGGGGTTTCTGTTGATAAGGCTTGGGATTGGCTATAGAGATAGGAGTCACTTGCCCACCCATTAATTGCCATCTCCCTTGCTCTATCAACAGAGGCAATCGTTAACTGCTGTAAACTTCTTGACCGTTTGAGGACTCAATTGAGGAATTTCAATATATACGAGGAATGTGCTTGATCGTTGGGACTGCCATCACGTCTCTCCATTACACTCCATTTAGTTAAGGATTTTAAGGTTTGAAGTCGGCGTGAAAGTTCCAGGTTTTCTGCGAATAAAGCTTGGCCTTGGCTAGGGAGGTAGGGATAACCTTGCAAGCTGTTAATCGCAGTTTCCCTAGCTTTATCAAGGGGAGCAATCGTCTCGTGTAAATTTCCTAACCTTTGAGGATTCAGGTGAGGAATTTCACGCATCTGAGGAATGTGCTTCATCGTTCGGACTGGTATCATGGCTCTCTATTGCACTCAATTGGCTTAAGGATTTTAGGGTTTCAAGCTCAGTTTCCAGGGTTTGGAGTCGGAGCGAAAGTTCCCGATTTTCTGCTAGTAAAGCTTGGGATTGGCTATGGAGGTAGGGGTCTCCTTCCCACCAGTTGATTCCCATTTCCCTGGCTTTATCAACAGAGGCAATTAACAAACGAATGCGGATATTTATAAGTTCAGTGGAGGCGATCGAAACGGAAATATCGCCGGCAATTACAATTCCTTTATCTAAAACTCGTTCGAGTATATCCGCTAAACTCGAACCTTGAGTTGCTGTTTTTAGGGAGTTGCTTGACTGGTTTTTGAGCGAGCCAGCAAAAGTGGAAGAAGTCACGGTTGGTTTCACTCAATAAGAGTATAAAATTAGTCTTTTCGCTGGGGCAAGTTGCCTCGCAGTAAAGATTGAATGGCTTTTAACGATTGATTTCCTGTCGAAGGCTCAGGAGTTGACGCTTGGGCATCGGAAGGCTCCGTTTCCTCTATAAAGGATAAGGATTCTAACGGATTGTCCTCGAGGATTTCCCATAAAATCGCTCTTGACTTATCAACAGATAAATTGGTGCGGGACAACAGAACATCGGCGCAGATATCACGGAAGTCCGAGTCAGCAGAGTTGGCCGCAATATCGTGAGAGGCGCAGACTTTAGCAATCATTAAACAAGAGCGCAAACCCGACGTTTTTTCAGTCGCAGTTTTCACACGAAAGGTTTTGACAAGGTTGACAATAAATAAAGCATCTTCTCGACCAATTCCCGTTTTTTGGGCAAGAATTTCTGTCTGAGTCAGTTGGTCCGGTTCAGGCATATTGATAGTTACCAACCGATCCATTAAAGCATCTTGGGTGGCATGAACCCCACAGTATTCTTCTGGGTTGGAGGTGAAAATTGCCCGAAACTGAGAATTTACTTGTAGGTAATCGGGTTGATGGCTAGTGGGCGGCAGGGTGAGAATTTTTTCTTCCAAGGCAGAGAGTAAAACGTTGTTGACCTCAGGCCGAGAACGATTGAACTCATCATAAACTAGGGTAAACCCTTCTCGACAGGCCATTGTTAACCGAGAATCCACCCAATTGTGTTTTAGCTCGTCTTCAACCTTGAGAACGCTGTGGATATAGTTATCCATCAGTTTTTTATGGGTGTAGCCAGACTGGCTACCAATTAAATCGGAACTGGTAAAGTCATCATCGCCAAAGATTAGCATCACAGGTCTGGCTAAACAATTGGCCAGGTGCATTGCCAAGGTGGTTTTTCCCGTTCCTGCCGGACCACATAGATGGATGGAAAAACCAGCGTTTAGATAACGTAAGGCGCGAGTGGCAACTTGATCAATCGAAGGCGTAACAACAAATTGGCCAGGGCGAAGGCAGAGGACGGCTCTTCTTGTTTGAGTTTCAGTAAATGTCATAGTTGAAATCTAGTAAATACTATTGATAATCCCCGCCTGAAGCGGACGGGCATTTTTGAGCTAACAACCGCCTGTTTAGGTTTCCCCTCAATAACCGAGTAGGCAAGGACGCTTGTGTCACCCGAATTTTACGGCAAGAAGTTTAATCGGCTTTGACTTTTAAGGCTTACCTCATAATATATAATATCCCAAAAGATTAGGAACTGTCACCAATTAGCTCTAGAACCTTGATTCTGAAGGTATTTTTAGGAGATTCATTAGTCAAAGGGCTAAGGGTCTAAAATTCTTGTCTAGATTACTTTATCAAGACTTAAACAATGATAAGCCCAGATGCAGTCCTTTTCCCTTACCTCCTTTGTCAATAAAAGACTACTAATCACGACATTAACTATAGACTGAGTGAAGCTTTATCATACTTTTTAATTTACCAGAGACCTAGATAGGACTAGATAGGAACCCGACACTCCTAGGTTGAGTCTAGAAACTTAGAAAAGCAGTATCAGCATGGTAGATTGAAAACCAAAGGCTTATTGTTGTATTCTCAGATAGTCGTCTAGTTTAGCCAGGAAAAGGGACTAGAGGGTTTTTACTCTAGCCCTAGGGTTAAGTGGGTTGGAATTAACCTAGAGATTTATTTGCCAAAAACGTAGATAGACAAATCTTGACGAAATTGACGCAATTCGTCTTTTAGCTGTTTCGCTTCAGCTAAACGTCGTTCTTGAAATTGACTTAAATCATCCTTCACCTGTTTAGCTCGATCTAGATGAAGTTGGCGTAAGTCGTCCTCTAGCTGTTTCGCTGCCGCTAAACGCTGTTCTTGGAATTGACTTAAATCCTCTTTCAGCTGTTTAGCTCGATCTAGATGCTGTTGACGTAAGTCGTTCTCCAGCTGTTTTGCTGCTGCTAAACGTTGTTCTTGGAATTGACTTAAATCGTCCTTTAGCTGTTTGGCTCGATCTAGACGCTGTTGACGTAAGTCGTTGTCTAGCCGTTTGGCTTCCGCTAAACGTTGTTCTTGAAATTGACGTAAATCCTCTTTTTGCTTTTCCGCTTGAGCTAAACGCTGTTTTTGGGTAGCTGTTAAGAACAAGTGGCTTTCCTGTTGAACTTTTTGGAAAGATTGGCGCAAAGCAGTTGCCTGTTCTTGCGCTTGTTTTTGTCTTTCAGTTTTGACATCCAACAGAAAAGATTGTACTTCTCGCGAGAGTTTAGCTACTTCTTCAGCAATCGATAAACGATCCTGGCGGAACTGTTCCATGAGAGCAGGCATGGGGTTGTCCTCAATTACTAAATACTATGGAATGGATTTGACCCAATCACCCGTTAGAAAAACCTTCACGGAGACTGGGGGGAGAGACAGCAGATTTCGACTTTTCTTATCATCCCAAAGTTGAGGTAGGGGACCACCCCAGACTGAGGGGCGCAACCTCCCACCCCCAAAATGGCTTTCTACTCAGAAAAATAGTCAGCTTTACATTCTGGCGATAGACGGTAAACCTAGCTACAAAGGTCAAAATCACGGTTACAAAAATAACTTGTATGGGTCTAGCTTTGTTTTTGCTATCCGTTGCCGTGCCAACCTTGTCAATCATAGACCATTGCGCCCCAAGAGAGGGGTAACTAAACTCAATAGGGATTTAAAGAAAAGCCGAGGATCTGGAAAACCCAGTCGGGTTTTCACTCAGCAGATAGGAAAATCTGGGATCAATCCTTAAGCAGGAACCGCTGCAGATTGAGTCAGACCAACAGCTTCAGCATATTTGAGGTAGGTTTCAACAGAAGCGATAACTACACGAGCTTCAATCGCTAATAATTCGATGCCCACCAGAGATACGCGAGCCCAAGCATCAATAACGATACCTTTGTCAAGGATACGATCAATAACTTCAGCTAAGCTAGAGGAAGAGTTAGTTTTTTCAACTGCCATGGTAATAGACCTTTTTGTTGTTTGTATAGAAAGTGTACAGTGCTGATCCCAAAATTGGTCTATCGAACTACCGCATCTCAGGGGGCGCAGCTTCCACACCAAAAATGACTTTCTATTCCGAAAAATAGTGAGTCCCACACTCTGGTGGTAGGGGGTAAACCTAGCTACAAAGGACAAAATCACGTTTACAAAAACAATTTGTATGGATCTAGCTTTGTTTCGCTATCCGTTGCCGTGCCAAACTGTCGATTATAGACTATTGCGCCCCAAGAGAGAGGTAACTAAACTCAATAGGGATCAAAGAAAAGCTAAGAATCTGGAAACCCCAGTAGGGTTTTCACTGAGCAGATGGGAGAATCTGGAATCAGTCCTTAAGCAGGAACCGCTGCAGATTGAGTCAGACCAACAGCTTCAGCATATTTGAGGTAGGTTTCAACAGAAGCGATAACTACACGAGCTTCAATCGCTAATAATTCGATGCCCACCAGAGATACGCGAGCCCAGGCATCAATAACGATACCTTTGTCAAGAATACGGTCAATAACTTCAGCCAAGCTAGAGGAAGAGTTAGTTTTTTCAACTGCCATGGTAGGTGTACCTTTTTGTTGTTTTCATAGAGTTTGTACAATGCTGAGGTCATGGAGGATTCAGAAACTTATTTGGGTTTTCTGCCTTCATCACTTCCGCACTTTTAAAGATAACACCCTGTATTTGTCGTTGTCAATACCTAAGTTAGATGTTTTTTGTTAAGAAGTATGTAGGGATTTCTCATTTTTTTCGTTAAGAAGTGTGTAATCATTTCTCAGATAAGTCCGATACATTAGACCTATTGCATAATTTTTTTATGGTACGATGGACGGTTTTGCTTTTTTCTCGGTTTTTAGATTGAAGTTGACAAGACAATAAAATGTGATCTGAGGTCAGGAAATCATCTATACAGGGTAAGCTCATCTAAATTTGGTACGATTTTTACTTGACAAAAATTTCTGGTGATGGTTCTCTAGTAGTTATGGATCCTTAATGCTTTGACTTGCTGCGCATTGTAGTTATGGATAAAATACCAAGCAGCACCAAGGTGATTCTCCATTTTTTTAGAGAAAGATAGATTCTCTCTCACCAACAGAGAAATACTTGGTCAAAAGGTATTATTAAGTCTTCACAATGGGATTAGTTTGACCAGTTTCTTTTCCTAGCACTCGATGACGTTTACTCGGAATTACTGTCTTATATAACTCTCAAAAATCAGTGTAATTAACAGCACATTATCGGTCAGCACCGGGTAAAATGGCCCCAAAGTTTTTTGGCTGACTGGCGACTCCTATATCCTCAATAGCCGCCAATAATTTCCCTTGTCTTTCTATCAATTGCCAGCCAAATGTAAACCTTTATCGTCTTAAAAAAACCAATGACTACATTTCATCACACTCTAGGACTAATGGCTCTTCAAAATATTCCTAAAAGTCTTGTCCAGTAAGCATTTCACCTTACATAAGCAAAAACTATCACACAAAGTCAAGAAGAGCAGGACTAATTTACCTTTTGATTTTTCCTGGTGGTGATTTGGTAGTTGTGATGGAGCCTTAATGCTTGGCTTTGCTGTGCATTGTAGTCATGGATAAAATACCAAAAGGCTCCCCAAGGTGATTCTCCATTTTTTTTATAGAATCTCTCTCACCAACCGAGAAATCCTTGGTCGAAAGGTCTTATCAAGTCTTCCAAGGGGATTAGTTTGACCAGTTTCTTGGCTGTACCTCTCGATGACGTTTACTCGGAACTATTGTCTTATATGACTCCCAAAAATGAGTGTAAGTAACAGCACATTGTCGGTAAACACTGGGTAAACTTGGCAAAAGTCTTTTAGCTGATTGCCTGGTCTTATACCCTATAATAGCCACCAATAAGTTCCCTTGCCTTTCTATCAATTGCCAGCCAAATATAGACTTTTATTGTCTTAGAAAAAACCAAAGGACACATCTGATGACATTCTGTGAGCAATTTACCTTTTGGTTTGTCCGAAACCTTGAGTTGACGGGGAACAGCCGCCAGTCTATTGTTGACCCTTCGGCTTCGCTCAGGCTTCGACGGTGAGCTCAGCCGAACCGCGAAGTCGAGACGTTGACATAATTTTGTAACCATGACCAATTTACCCCTCTTACTCTCGCAATTCCTCGTCAGGAAATTCGTTCGAGCAAGAGTTGATCGATTAATTGTCTTGGTATCGGGAGAGATAGTTTTATTAGTGGGATTGATCACAAACGGTTGACCACATTCTTGACAGTGACGTTTGGGGTTCCCCTTAGGAATATAACGGTTCTTAATAGTATGCTGAGAACCACAACTAGGACAAGTAAATACAGGCAAACCAGTGGGGGGATTTTGTTCCGTGCTAGGGCGATATTTGAGTAAGCCCTCCACGAGCCATAAAGAGATACTTATCAGAAAAGTCATGATCAAGCTAGGGTTTAAAGGATTGATTTGAGCCAATTATTTTTATTGATAAACTGACGGTTCGCTCATTTTCCACATATGGTGTTTTTGGATTAAGCCACCCACTGCCTGTACTGGCATAAGTTGAACTAATTCGACTTCGGGTAGGTTTTATCAGTTGTCAAAACACCATCTATAGTGATCTGCGAGCCGAGAGTAATAAGTATATTACACAGTTCATACCGAATAAGCAATATGGTAAGGTAAACACATCTTAACAACCCTTGACAAAATGAACTTCATGTGAGTTGCCTACCCAGAGGGCGATCCAGGCGTACTCGAGTATAATTTCTCATCTCAACTGTTAAACAAAAATCGACTAAATGTTAAGATTTCGTAACTATTTTGATTGACTGGTATCACTTGAAATGCCCACACGGATCACAAAGTTAGCCGATTGTCAATAGCTTTTGAGATGCGATACCCCCCCTTGCATACCCGACTTCGGGTGGGGCAAGGGGGGGTGGGGGTGGTAGAATGCCTGCCAGGACTATTGAAAATTGGTATTAGCTATTTTTTCGGGGACTCTAGCCACTATTTTAAGAGATTGCTGTAATGCGGATTGGTTGACGTTGGTTTAGGTGGATTGACTGGCCAGAAATTGTCTTTGATAGTCTAAAAACTGGCCATGCCATTCCGCAAAACGCCGCTCCCCATCTTTGACTAAAAATTGGCGGTAGGCTTCCGAGGAAATCCAAGGCTTTGTTGGACGTTGTTGGTCCCAACGAGCTTGGTATTCCGCCGTTGATTGACGGCAGTAGTTGTGATAATTTTGGTGCCATTCGCGATAGCGCCGTTCTCCATCCCGCACGAGGGCTTGGCGATAGGCTTCTGAAGATAGACTCATGGTGTTACTCCTTTTCAAATCCCTTGATGGCTTGGCCAGAATTATAACACAATCCGCGCACTACCGAGCGCTGACCTCTTGTCAAGTTACGATCTAGGCCCTTGCCTTCAGTGGCAAGGTTTCTTGGCTATCTTAACTGCTGCATTTTGTCTAGGTTTGCATAGTAGCTCTACAGACTGACACCGCAAGCTCTGCGGCCAAAATATTTTTACTGGCAGTACCACTCTAGAACATATCGTGTCAATGCGCTAGTATTTAAATTAAAGCCAACCTAAAACGGCGGGGTTTCAGCCCAAAATTTTCGATGATGTTGTTTAATTTGATCGTAACCTATTGTAGGTAGAATATACACTTTAGTTATTAATATGGTAATTTTTTTGTCTTGGGGAGCCTAGTTGAGCCAAGAAATGCCATATTTACATTAGCACCGTTACAAAAATATCTGGAGAGTTGAGTTACTAATATGGTTAAAATTATCGGTCGTCAATCCTTGGGAAGAAAACCCGTTTACGATATTGGTGTAGAGAAAGATCATAATTTTTTGCTGGGCAACGGGTTAATTGCCTCCAATTGTTTTAATAAATCTCACTCTACCGCTTATGCTTACGTCACCTATCAAACTGCTTATTTAAAAGCTAATTATCCTGTGGAATATATGACAGCGTTACTAACTGCTAGTAGCGATAATCAGGATAAGGTGGAAAAGTATCGAGAAAACTGTCAGAAAATGAATATCGATGTCGAACCTCCCGACATCAATCGATCGCAAAAACATTTTACCCCGATTGGGCGCAAAATTCTCTTTGGTTTGTCCGCAGTTAGAAATCTGGGCGAAAATGCGATCGAGGCTATTTTAAAGGCCCGGGAAGCAGCGGGAGGAAAGTTTACTTCCTTAGGAGATTTTTGCGAGCGTGTTGATTTGCGAGTGATCAATAAAAGAGCTTTAGAAACGCTAATTTATTGCGGTGCTTTTGATAAAATTCAACCCAATCGCCATCAATTAATTGAAGATTTAGAATTAGTAGTTGCTTGGGCGCAAAAACGCACCAAAGAGAAAGAAAGTGGTCAAATGAATATTTTTGATATGCTAGGGGGTAGCACAGAAAATAAACAAGAATCAGAGTTTGAACAGTCTCCCAGTGCAACCGCAGTGGAAGATTTTTCCCTACAAGAAAAGTTAAAACTGGAAAAAGAACATTTGGGTTTTTATGTTTCCGAACATCCTTTAAAAGCTTTACAAAGAGCTGCTCAAGTCCTATCTCCTATCAATTTAGCTGACTTAGAAGAACACAAAACAAGAAAAAAAGTCAGTGCAATTGTCCTATTAAATGCCGTCAAGAAAATTATGACCAAAAAAGGTACTCCCATGGCCTTTTTAACCCTAGAAGATGCCTCGGGACAATCGGAAGCGGTGATTTTTTCCGATACCTACGAACGTCTGCAAAAGTTATTAGTGGAGGAAGCAACTTTAATGGTATGGGGAAAAGTGGATCGCCGAGATGATCGGGTACAATTAATTATCGAAGATGCGGAACCGATCGAAGCCATTAAAATGGTGATGGTTAATTTATCACTGCAAGATGTTGTCAACCAAAATCGTCAAAATCTTCTTAAAAGTATTCTGCAATCGGGAGACAAACAAAAGGCAAAAGTTCCCGTTATTGCCACCATCGGTGCGGGAACTCAGCGTCAATTTGTGCGTTTAGGACAAAACTATTGGGTAGAGGATGACAATTCAGTGGTAGAGTCCCTGAAAGTTGCTGGTTTTCTGGCTAATTCTGCACCTTTGATTAATCATTAAATGCTAACTGGCAATTATCTAAGGGCCATGATTGCGCCAATATTGTTCCTGTAAAAACTTTTCGATTTCCGGTTTCGATAATATAGCAATTCTTGGAGCTATGAGGTACAATGAAAAGCAAATAGACAAATAATAGAACTCGCCAGCTTCCTATGAGAGCCTATTCCGTAGATTTTCGCCAAAAAATTATCGATGTCTGGAAGAAAGAAAAAATTTCCATTCGAGGACTAGCCCAGAGATTTGACGTGGCTAAAAACTTTATTCAGAAGTTATTGAAGCAACATAAAGAAAGAGGAGATATCCGTCCTCGTCCGCAAGGAGGAAGTCCGCCAACCAAGTTAAATAGTGAACAACTGATAATTTTAATAATCAGATTTAGTGTAACTATAAATTAGAATTTGAAGAAGAAGGGGAATTGGTTTATATCGGCTCTAAGAAACAAGTAATACTAAATCCGTTGAGGATAGGCAACAGGGTGAATAAATAATCAGTTTTTAATAACCAGATTTAGTGTAAAATGTCGGGTTATGGCTGTCACCATTCAAATTTATACAATATTAATCGTATATTTGATTTTGCAGCTTAGGTAAATTCCTCCAATAAGTAGCTGGTTATAATTAGATTAAAAATGGATTTTAGGTTCGATCCCCCCTGCCCCCCTTGATAAGGGTGGTGCCGATAGGTGGGGGGATCTGATAATTTTTAACGCCTACCTACTTATCTGGGGATACTTTACTTAATAAACTTCGCTACGTTAACTTAATTTTATTACAAGAGGGAAACTTAGCTCTCTGGGCGAACACCTGTTCTCACCAGCTTGTATGTAAAGTTTTATGTACGGATTCAACATTTCTGGGATTTTGGGTAATTCTTCAAGATTCCCTCTGCCCTATTGATAAGCTAAGACGCATTTAAACCGCTTATTCTTAAATTAGCCGAACCTCCCCCAATCCCTTTACTGTTGCCTTTTGCCTCTTGCCTCGTCTCAACAAGCAATTTAAATTACGAACAGCTTACTACTCACTACTTAGCTTCACCATGAGTGATTATTGTTGACTGATCACCGAAAAATCTCCCCAACCTCCCACTTAAAAAGGGAAAGAGCTATGCTCCTCCCCTTTTTTGATAATTTATTCAAGATGATTGTAGATGCACAGCAATCGAGGCTCAAATTACATTAGGCCTAATTGAGCAAGGATGCCTTTGTGGGTTAAGTATTCCGTAGCTACGCCAATAACGAAACCGAGCATGGCTAAACGACCATTCCAGTTTTCAGCGAAAGCGGTGAAGCCGAGTTTGTTTTCTTGCTTATCCATGGTGAGTTGCCTTCCTATAAGAAAATTGCGTTTAAGTCAAGTGCTTGATATTTAATGTAACATAACTTTCCCGACTATGCAACATTTCTTTACATAAATTTTATTGATGTTGACCATAAACATTTATGGGGGTAGGGTCAAGGTTTGGCAATGGCGGCCGAAAAACAAGCCTGATCCTAGTTCTAGGACTAAATAACCGTTTTCCCATCCCTGACCGAAAAAGATTACAATCAAGCGAAAGGTCAAGAATCGATCGCCATCGAGCGAGGAGTGAATATGCGTGCCTTACTGATTTATCCCGTTTTTCCGCCGACTTTCTGGTCCTATAACAAAATTCTGGAATTAGTCGATCGCAAAGTCTTACTTCCTCCCCTGGGTATGGTAACGGTGGCGGCGATTTTACCGCAGGAATGGGAATTTAAACTGGTCGATCGCAATATTCGGGCAGTGACAGAAGCAGAATGGGACTGGGCCGAAATAGTGATTCTTTCCGGCATGATTGTGCAACGTCAAGATTTAATCGAACAAATTCACGAAGCCAAACAACGGGGTAAACTGGTGGCCGTGGGTGGTCCCTATCCCACTTCTATCCCCCACGAAGTGGCCGAGGCCGATTTTCTGATCCTCGATGAGGGAGAAATCACCATCCCGATGTTTGTGGAAGCATTGGCAAGAGGAGAAACCAAAGGTGTTTTCCGCACCACAGAAAAACCCGATGTGACAATTACCCCGATCCCCCGCTACGATCTGCTCGATTTTGAAGCTTATGATTCCATGTCAGTGCAGTTTTCGCGGGGATGTCCCTTCCAGTGCGAATTTTGCGATATTATCGTTCTCTACGGTCGTAAACCCCGCACCAAAACCCCCGCACAATTATTAAAAGAATTAGATTATCTCTACGAATTAGGTTGGCGCCGGGGCGTGTTCATGGTGGATGATAATTTTATCGGCAACAAGCGCAACGTTAAATTACTCCTCAAAGAATTAAAAGTTTGGCAAGAAGAACACCAGTATCCTTTCCGGTTTAACACGGAAGCGTCGGTGGATTTAGCCGCCGATCCCGAATTAATGGAAATGATGGTCGATTGTTATTTTGATGCGGTCTTTTTAGGTATTGAAACCCCCGACGAAGAAAGTTTACAATTAACCAAAAAATTCCAAAATACCCGTAGTTCCTTAACCGAGACGGTAGAAAAGATTATTAAAGCCGGATTGCGCCCCATGGCGGGATTTATCATCGGTTTTGATGGCGAGAAAAAAGGAGCAGCCGATCGCATTATTAATTTTGTCGAAGAAGCGGCCATTCCCACGGCTCTCTTTGGAATGTTACAAGCTTTACCGAATACCGCCCTATGGACTCGCTTGGAAAAAGAAGGACGACTACGATTAACGGGGAAACAGGACATTAACCAAAGTACCCTGATGAATTTCGTTCCCACCCGGCCGATCGAAGATATTGCCACAGAATATATTGAAGCCTTCTGGACATTGTACGATCCGGAGGTATTTCTCGATCGCACCTATCGCTGTTTCCTGAAATTAGGGGCACCTAAAGCTAAACCTGCCTTTAAACTGCCTCGCCGGGCCGATCTCTATGCCCTAGCGGTAATTATCTGGCGACAGGGCTTTAAACGTTCCACTCGCTGGAAATTCTGGCAGAATTTATTCGGTATTTTGCGTCATAATCCCGCCAATGCCGAACACTATATCACTGTCTGCGCCCACAACGAGCATTTCCTGGAATACCGTCAGATTGTTCGGGATGAAATTACGGCACAATTAGCCGAATTCCAACGCCAAGAGGCATTAATGGCGGAAAAAACCGCCATAGCGGCCTAATTATTCCGAGGATGGGTTTATTTACCCATCCTTAATATTTTCTGTCCTGATGGTGGACGATCGATAAATCAATACTATTCCTATTTTCCGGTTAAAAATTCCCTCAATCTCTGCCAAAGCAATTCAGTATAAATTCTTAATTTTCTAGATATAATTACATTTTTTACCTAAAATGTTAGCTGGAATACTGAATAAATCGAGAAAATCTGGATAAAGCCAGTATTTTTAGCTACTTAACCCTATCAATCAAGCTAAAATCAATGATTACTCGTCAAGAACTTAAGAAACTACAATCCCTAACTCAAATACCCGCCCTTTCCATTCTCTTACCTACCCATCGCACCTCACCGGATAACAAACAAGACCCTATTCTAGTTAAAAATTTGGTCGATGAAGCAAAGCGCCGATTATCGGAAGAATTCTCTAAACGTGAAATCGAACCTTTGTTCGAGCGCCTCGATAGTCTCGTGGCTGAAATAGATTATCCTTATACTCTAGATGGGTTAGCTCTCTATATTGGTCCGGATATTGCCAAGCTTTATAACCTGCCTTTTTCTGTCCAGGCAAGAGTTGTCATCGATAAAACCTTTGCCACACGGGATTTAGTTTATGGATTACATCGAGAACAACCCTATTGGCTGTTACTATTAAGTCAGGGTTCTACTCGTTTAATCTCAGCTACAGGAGAAACTCTTGAAGAAATTCGCGATCAGAATTTTCCCCTAGAAATGACTGGACCGGGGGCCACCGCACCACTGCCCTTTGATGCCGATACCAGTTATCTAGATGATAGAATCCGACGATTTTTCCAACAGGTAGATAATGCTCTGGGTGAATACATTGACATTGATGATTCTTCCCCTTTGATTGTGGGTGGAGTGGTTCGTCAAATTTCCTTCTTTCAAGAAGTTTCACAGTACACATCAGCAATTGTTGGCACTTTAACCGGCAATTTTGACAAAACCTCACTGTCAGAATTAATTCCACAAGTATTGCCGATTATGCATTCAGTGCGTCAGACTCAAAAAACTGAAGCCCTGCAAGCTTTGGACGCAGCAGTCAGCGCTCAAAAAGTTATCTCTACCCTGGGAGAAGTGTGGCGTTTAGCGCAGGAAGGTCGAGGAAAATTGTTATTAGTGGATAAAAATTACCATGTACCCGCAGTTTTAAGCGAAAATGGTGATTTGATACTGGTGGAAAACGTCGGTGGTACGGAGGTAATCGATGATGCAGTGGATGAAATTATCGAAGTGGTATTGGCCAAGGGAGGACGTGTAGCTTTAGTCGATGAAGATTCCTTGAACGATTACCAAAAAATTGCCTTAATTTTGCGTTATTAGACCTAATGCGCCGTTTCACAAGCCCCAATACTAACCCATTGACTAGAACCATCAGACCAGTATTCTTTTTTCCAGATGGGGGCATTATGCTTGAGAGTATCAATAGCATAACGACAGGCTGCGAAAGCTTCCCCCCGATGGGGACAACCCACCGCTACTAAGACGCTAATTTCACCGATTTTGAGCTTACCAGTGCGATGGTGAATGACAACTCGATTGGTGTCGGGCCAGGTTTGCCGAATTTGCCGAGCAATTTGCCGGAAAACCTCCATCGCCATGGGTTCGTAGGCCTGATAATCAAGATAAATAACTGGTTTACCGTCGGTTTGCTCCCGTACAGTGCCACTCATTAGTACAACAGCACCATTAGCTCCATCGTCGGCTAATTGATATACTTCCTGCAAAGATAGAGGAGCAAAACTGATGCGAAAATTATCTTGAGTCATGGATGCTTTTTTCAGTGATCAGTAAACAGTAAATAGTAAATAACGTCAGTTCGGGATAAGGGAGGGAAGAAAAGGCGGGAGCTAGTAAGCTGAAAAATATATAAACTCAGCACCCCCAATCCATCTATGTCTAGTCTAGAAGCTCTTTTCTGTCCTGTCGATGACGGATGCCGTGTATTTGAACCTAAATTAGAACAGACAACGCTTTGGCCCGATAATAAAGCTCATAAACGTATTCCATCAAAACCACTACCGTAATTTTCAACATTTCTACCTCGATCCTGTTTGTCTCTACTGGCGACAAGAGTTCCCCCAACTGCCTAGCTATCAACGTTTTATCGAATGGATGCCCTCGACTCTCATCCCTTTGTGCGTTTACTGGAAGCATTGTTTTGGTCGTTACACGGGGATTAGCTTTGTCGATGCCAGCAAAATTCAGGTCTGCCATAATCGCCGCATCAGTAGTCATACTAAATCCGTTGAATATATAGCGTTTTTCAGTCTGCTGAGGTACAAAAGTTATGGGTTTTAGGCAAAAGGCAAAAGGTAAAGAAAAATAGGTGTACCTCACTAGCTTAGGAAACGCTATAGACCACATAGGGTCTGCTGAATAAATCTAAAAACCTTGTTGCATAAAACTTTTAGACTTTTTTCCCCTCAAAAAGTGCCAGCCATTGCGGGGATCGGGGGGAAAATTCCAGGACTTTTTCTCTGAAAATTAGATAATTGACCAGATGAGAATCGGTAAAAACCTACACCCTACACCCGTTCGGCGGTTCGGCTGAGCTCACGGCCGAAGCCCACACCCTGCCCCCACGAAAAACTTTTTCAGCAAACCCTATCTATAGGATGATTTCGGCAAAACATGAAAATTATCGCCTACACCTATACTAACCCCCTGCTCGATAGTCCCCCCGATGCCTCGATTTGGGACTATTCTCCCGAACAAGTGTATCAGGATTTTGGCGATCGCTCACAACGGCAGCAACTGCTCCGCGATTGTCAAGGTACTCCCCCCCGACTGCTGATCCTGCGTCGCCTAGCAGAATTGGGAGACAATGGCACGGAAGTTAGCAAAATTTTACAATCCTTAGAAGCCCTCGACATAGATATAATTGCCCTGGAAGACCCGGATTATAAGCTGAATTTTGCCAAGATTCTGCAAGAAATATCAAAAAACGAACTAAGTAATCGTTTAAAAGCAGGTCACACTCACAATCGTCTGCAAGCTTTGCCTCCCCCCGGAAAAGCACCCTACGGTTATCGTCGCGGCAAGGAGCGTTATATACTCGATCGCAGTACCGCACCGGTAGTCAAAGACTTTTTTGATCGCTTTTTGATTTCCGCTTCCCTGCGTTCCACGGTGCGCTATCTAGAAAAACGCTACGGCAAAAAGATATCGGTAGCTACTGCCCATAAATGGCTAACTAATCCCGTTTATCGAGGCGATTTGTGCTATCTCGGTCAAGATATTGTCCCCGATACCCACACCCCGATTATCTCCCGGGAAGAAGCAGCCCAGATCGATCGCATCCTGAGAAATAATCGCAAATTACCCCCCCGCAGTGCCAGCGCCCCGCGTTCCTTAGCGGGTTTAGTCGTCTGTAGTCAATGTCAATCGGGGATGACGATTACCAAAGTGACAGCGCGAGGAAAGGGACTAGAATACCTCTATTTGCGACCTTTGCAATGTCCCCGGACAAAAAAATGTTCGGCTATCGCTTATGAGAAAATTCTCGACAGCACAATCGAGCGCATTTGTCAAGACCTACCGCCGACGATCGCCCAGATATCTTTACCAGATTTAGAGGCGATCAAACGGAGAATGAGCGAGGAAATAGGGCAAAAAAACGATATTTTGTCGCAATTGCCCTCCCTAGAAGCGGCGGGAATTTTAGACCGAGAAACGGCTAATCTACGGGCCTATAAACTGAAAAACGAGATCGCGCAGATTCAAGGACGTTTAGACCAATTACCCCCGGATAACCTGACTATTATCGCTCGTGCCGTTGCTTTTCCGCAATTTTGGCGAGATTTATCGGAAATCGAGCGCCGTTTTTATTTTCGCGAGTTTATCCGTCGCATCGAAATCGAGAGAGAAACGGCTAATAATTGGCATTTACGTTTAATCTTCGTTTTTTAACAATCTTGGACAATCTTAAAGTTAGCTAAAAATTGAGGAATCTTTGAGTGATCAATGCTAAGAAAAGGCCAACAGCGATCGATCTCGACTATGAGCAATAACAAGAAATTAACTAAGTATAAAAAAGGGCGAAAATCCTCCGAGACAAAACCCCACCTTTATGATTATCACTATAACCAACCGGGGACGATGCCGGGGTTAATCACCATCGATGAAAATGCCGTTGCTACCGAGATATTTTTAATTAATTATAATTCTCAACAAGCCAATATAGTTAATAATCTCTTACCTCAAGACTGTCTTAAATATTTATCCGATGATTCCATCTCTTGGGTTGATATCGTCGGTTTGGGTAATGAAGATAAACTGCAAGAGTTGGGGGAAATTTTTCATTTGCATCCCTTAACCCTTGAGGATATAGTCAGTATTCCCCAAAGACCAAAAGTGGAAGAATGCGATAATTATCTTTTAATTATAGTGCCAATGGCCATCCTGATCGATCATCAGGGTTTTTTGTTAGAACAAATCAGTTTAATAGTCGGGAAGAATTATGTTTTAACCGTGCAGGAAGAAGGACAATACGATTCTTTGGAAGGAGTTAGGGAAAGAATCCGTTTAAATAAAGGTTCCATCCGGCAGCAAAAATCGGGTTATTTAGCCTACTCGATTTGGGATGCCATTATTGACGGTTATTTTCCTGTTTTAGAGTCCTACGGAGAAAGAATCGAGGAGTTAGAAAACGAAATTTTAGCTAGTCCCACGGAGCAGACTTTATCAAAAATTTACCAACTACGTCAGGAATTACTCTCCCTGCGACGAGCAATTTGGCCGCAAAGAGACATCCTCAATGCTCTTTTACGCGATGAGTATATTGTCATCGATATAACCATTAAACCCTATCTAAGAGACTGTTATGACCATGTGGTACAAATCCTCGATGTTATCGAAAATTACCGGGAATTTGCCAATGGTTTAATGGATTTTTACCTGTCTTCCGTGAGTAATAAAATGAACGAGATTATGAAAACTTTAACGGTAATCTCGACGATTTTTATCCCGCTCACCTTCATTGTCGGTATTTATGGTATGAACTTTAATACTGATAAATCCCCCTATAATATGCCCGAATTAGAATGGTATTGGGGCTATGTGTTCGTCTGGGTATTGATGCTAACCGTTGCTTTCAGTTTAATCATTTTCTTTTGGCGACGCGGCTGGTTTAAGAACCTATCGACAGTGAAGAAAAGATAAACTGTTAAGCAGATTAGACAGACTGGATTACCTTGCCGGCATCTAGCAAGAGAAAATGGCTATCACAGAGAAATTAATAATTTAGTGTCTGCGGTATTTTTTAACACTTTCAGTTGATGGCTTCTAATTTTGTCCAACCAACTATAGTGCTGGTTGTGACATTGATAGACGATATCGATGTCACCAATCTCTAACTTAACCTGAGCCAAGTAGTTTTCTAGTTCGCTAATTTTCATAACCAATCTCGCTTGCGCTGAAGGACATCAACCCTAAACCAAGAATTATCCCTAAAGGATAGGGGTGACTACAGTTACTATTATAGGCCGATCATAATTCTTAAAAAAGTTCTTATCTAACAAAGTTAGCTAATGTCAGGGTTAGATGATATCGGCGAAGTTTCTTGCTAGTCGTCTAGGGGTCAGCGCCATGACTAGGTAAAAGAGCTTATTTGCCCATAATCGCGCCAAGTCAATTGAGCAAACGGTCGATAAAATTTCCTTATTATCGATTTTAGGCGAGTTACTGAAATTGGCACTAACCGTTAATTATTTTGAGGAGTTTCAGCAATTTTTTGAACAATGGTCTCAATAATTTTCTGGATTAAATGAACCAAACAGAGGAAAAATGAACGAATCATTGATGATATTCAATCCCCCAGCTACGATCGAATTATCTTAATCTACAAGGCAAGTTGCCAAAAAGGAGACAATTGTGCGACGGGGAAGACATAAAATTTTCATCGGGATGGCCCCGGGGGTCGGGAAAACCTATAAGATGCTGGAGGAGGGGCATAGCCTGAGAAAGCAGGGAACCGACGTGGTGATTGGACTGCTTGAAACCCACGGCAGAAAAGAGACCGCCGAAAAAGCCGAGGGATTGGAAATCGTACCGAGAAAAATCCTAGAGAAAGAGGGAGTCACTCTCTCGGAAATGGATACAGAAGCGATTATCGCCCGCTCACCGCAGCTGTGTCTGATCGATGAATTAGCCCACACGAATGCACCCGGTTCGGAGCGAGAGAAACGCTTTCAGGACGTGGAGATAATTTTATCCCAGGGAATCGATGTTTACTCGACCGTGAATATCCAGCATATTGAGAGTTTAAACGATCTGGTTGCCCGAATCACTGGGGTGGTGGTGCGGGAGCGAATACCCGATCGAATTTTGGAGGAAGCTGATGAAGTGATCGTGGTAGATGTTACCGCCGAAACCCTAGAGGAAAGATTATTAGCGGGAAAAATCTACGCTCCCGAAAAGATCGAACAATCTTTAAATAATTTCTTTCAACGGCGTAATTTAATCGCCCTCCGGGAACTGGCCCTGCGCGAAGTGGCCGATACGGTAGAAGAAGAAGCGAGTAATTCCACAAAATTTATCGGTCAATCCTGTCCCGTTCACGAACGGGTATTAGTCTGTATTTCCACCTATCCAAACTCTTTACGATTATTACGTCGGGGAGCGCGGATAGCGGGGTATATGAACGCGGAATTTTTCGTGATTTTCGTCGATAAACCCGAGCGCTTTCTCACGAAAGAGGAGGCTTTACATATCGAAACCTGCGAACGTTTATGTCGGGAATTCGAGGGGAAATTCTTACGGGTTAAAAGCTATCAGGTGGCGGCAGCGATCGCCAAAGTGGCCGAACGGGAACGGATCACCCAGATTGTGATCGGGGAGAGCCTTCAATCGCGCTGGAAGAATTTCATCAAAGGTTCTTTCACCCAAAAACTCATGCGCCTGATCTGGCAGAAAAATATTGATCTTCACATCATCGCCACCGATCCAAAAGTACCAATTAAAAACGCGCTGGTCAAGGGGACGAAAAGATAACCACCAAGGCCCCCATCCCCACTTCCCCACTTCCCCACTTCCCCACTCCCCCACTTCCCACTTCCCCTCTCAAATCAGCAACGCCTTGGCTTCTCTGGGATGATATTCTAGGAGTTAATCTTTAATGCAAATCCGTTGTCACTTAAGGGAGTTAACTCATGCAAGTAAATAATCTCGGCTTTATCGCTAGTATCCTATTCGTCCTAGTCCCCACCGTTTTCCTCTTGATTCTGTTTATCCAAACCAGAGAGGAAACCGAGGGTTAAATTCCTTCCCTATCCCTATTCTTCCTAAAAACCCCGGTGATTTCTCGAAGTCATGCGGGGTTTTTTCGCTTCGATTAGGGGAAAATGCTAGTTTCGTCACCTGATTCTAAATCGCCAAAAGTTAAAGTATTTAGGGCTTGCTGAATAAATGTGAAATGTAGGCAAGGTAAGGGTTTTGTGGCTTTTCTCGCGAAACAGGTGCAAGATTTTGAGAGAATCATGCTTCAAAACCTTGCGTCTTCATCGGCCCGCGTCCTGTAGGGGCGAAGCATTCGGGCAATAACCTATCGGTGAAACCGGAGATTTTCCATCCGAATGCTTCGCCCGTACTTCGCCAATTCAAAAATGAAACGCATCAACCTCAAGAGTTGACAAAGAAAGGCTCATCAGGTACTGTCTGATCATTAACAAACACAAATCAGACCCAAAAACGAAGCCCCCAACATCTTAACATAGAACAAAGAAACTTGCTCTACCAACTTAGTCAGGAGGGAAATTTATCTCAACGGCAAATGGCCGTCTGGCTCGGATGTCATCAAAGCACGATATCACGAGAATTAAGAAGGAATCAAAGTTCCCTCGGCTGCTATCTACCTGACACAGCACAAGCTGAAAGCGAGACGCGCACCAAAAATGCCAAACAACCCTTTAAAAATGTCAGCGAGTCGGCCTTAGAGTTGGTGAAAGAAGGATTGAAAGATTATCATAGTCCCGAACAAATAGCAGGTCGTCTGAAAAAAGCTGGTCAAGAATCGCTCAGTCACGAAACCATCTATCAAATGATCTATCAAAACTACCCTTGACTGTGGAAAATATCAAGAATACCTCAAGGGGTGACAAAGAGGTTTAAAGGTAGGCAGGATAAAGACTCTAGCCAAATGTCCCCCAAAGAAATAGAGTGGTTATGGCAACTACTCAAAAATTTAAAATGTTACCATCATTCTATCAGGCTTGTTTACAAGCTAA
>NZ_JADBUN010000083.1:0-2960 GCF_020245625.1 Microcystis sp. M049S2
AGGATTTAGTCGATTTATGCCACCCTATCGAACCATACCAAGTAACGAAAAGCCAAGAATACCTGCAGCTACACCAAAATCTACAATTGAGTCTATTTTGATTCTGATACCCCGTCCGCTTGCGGCGGGGTAGTTCATTTCTTTTAAATAATTTTTTTTCTGATCTTCCTTTCGATGGATGATACAGTAGTGATGATCCTGCTTATAAATTTCTGAAACTACTTGATAGGACACATCGGTGAACAAAGAGCCAAGGTTTTGCTGATGCTGGTTATTCATTGTTTTTTCTTTCCTAACTTGTTTTCTGGCTAAATAAAAGCTGAGTCCATCTGAAAAATAGGAAACAATCAATAAAAGTAGGAGCAAGATAGTCCTGTTAAGATTGATTACATTAATATATTCCTGCCAATAATTGGGCTAATCTTAACATTTAATTTGCGAATATAGATTAGGAGAAAAATCGAAGTTTTAATCAAGACAAAGCTTGATTTGCTATAACCGATTATTGTAAAAGTTTACAGAAAAAAATTGCCAATAAATTAGAAAAACTTAACAATAATTGAGTTTCTAGCTCAACCATAAAAAATTAAGTACGACCAACATAAACTTCCCTAGATCGAGGAGTAATTCCGGAAGGATTGACCAGAGGAGAATAGACTTGGGCGGGAGGTAGCGATCGCAAATTAAACAGAGCGGCAAAATTAGCCCCGCCATCGTAGAGAGGTTGTAAACGTTGACAGGAACCCGTTAATAAAGGCATAACCCCGGGACCATGACCACTGACCGTACTATCGCCATGGACGATAATCCCGAAAGTAATCCGACCTTGACGGTAACTAGGACCGTGACGGGTATCCGCCGAGCCAATGGCAACCAAATCGCCAAATCGAAGAGTATCAAGACGATAGCGGCGGCGAAGTTGCGGATCGAATAGCTGGATATCATAATCACCACGCCAGACCGTATTTTTGCCCAATCCCGAACCCATAGCAGCAGCAGGGACAAAATGAGTCACGGGTACTTGTAAACCGCGATCACCCGGAATTAAACCCCAACGTCGCAGAAAATCGGGGGAACAGTTAAATAAACGCAGATCGGGATAGTCTAATAATTTTAACCCCAAACCATAACTATAGATTTGCACTCGATCGCCGATCCGTAGGCGACGCAAAACCGCAGGGGGAAAATCTACCAAAACATGATCCACTCCCCCATGTTTTCCCGTCACCAGACCCGATTGACCCGTGGCAGGTCCAGTAATCACCCTAGCGCGATTGCCCAAACAAGCATAGGTAATCAGGGCGAGATTGGGGCCGCGACGACCGCCGATAATTTCCCGACTATTATTATGGAGAGCCACCCCCGGTTCAATATGATCCCCCATTAAACCGACACAGCGATCGCCAACCCGTTGATTGAGGACAATTCCCCCGGTGGCCGGAAGGATTCGGGGTATGCCATCATGACCGATGCGATAGGGATTAGCCTGACCGACTGGATGGGCAATTTGACCGGCAACGGCCACCATTACTAAGTCTGGTTGGTTAATACGCAGAGAATTGGCACTATCTACTCGTGAATTATTCATATATCAGTTATCAGTATTCTAAAATGGGAGTATGGGATTTTTGCTTGAATCTATGACTGCAACACTGCTCGCACCGCCGGCTGAAATAATTCACCTGTCCGGGATTAGCTGGGAAACCTACGAAACGCTGCTAGAAGAAATGAGCGATCGCCGTCTGCGGCTGACCTACAATCGTGGCAATTTAGAAATCATGGCTCCTTCGACCGGACACGAATTTAGTAAAACCCTCATCGGTCGCCTTGTCGAAACCCTAGCGGAAGAATCAGTAGTCCCGATTTATCCCCTTGGTTCTACCACCTTTAAACGCCCTAAATTGAGTGGTGCAGAACCGGATGAATGTTTTTACATTGATAATATTGAGGCGGTTCGGGGGAAAAAGCGACTGGACTTAAATGAAGACCCTGCACCAGATTTAGTCATAGAAATTGATGTCACCAGCAGTTCTCAAAATCGCCTTCAGGTTTATGCAGATTTAGGCGTGGCAGAGGTTTGGGTTTATAATGGGGAGTCTCTGGTCATCCAACAATTACAAAATGGCACTTATATCACCTCCCCAACCAGTCAGTTTTTTCCTAATTTACCCATCTTAGAAATTGCTATATTTTTACAACAAGCTGGCCAGACAGATTACCTAGAGTTAGTAAAAGCATTTCGGAATTGGGTCAGAAGTCAGCTGAAAAAATGAGGGTTAAAATCCTAGATGAGAGGGTCTGCGGTAGGTATAGATCCTTGTATTAGGATAGCGACGACGGACATGATCTGCTCTAGCGCGACGGGTCGTTAATTCAAAATTTACCCCTTGTAGATGACTTCCTCGTTTACCCCGAAAATCCGGTCTTGAACCTTGACCTGTATATCTGAGATGTTTAGATAAGATGGGATCATTTCTTACCCTCCTAGCAACCAACCGTTCCAAAGCTCTACCATATAAGGCCGCTGGAACGTAAGTAGCTGCTCTTAGCTCTCTTGGGGTTAATAATGGTCTTGCCCCTTGGCTAGTTAGAGCAGATAAATTCTTTGCCAGTTGTTGATTCGCGGTGTTGATCAGTTGCCGGAATCTTCGAGTTAGACCTTGCTGACGCTGGGTCAATGGCGGAGGAGTAGCCCAATCTAGATCGCTTTCTTCGAGCAAATAAATAACATCGCCATCATCTGCTAAATTCAGTCTATCTGTTAAGGGGCGATTAAAGGGATAGTAACCGTGAATGCCTCTTTCTAAAAAGTTAAATCTCATAGTTACTAATTCTGTACGCAAATATTGCATCTAGAATTAGCTTTGTACGCTTTGACCCGTACTGGGTTAACTACGAACCTCTCTATCGGATTCCCGCTAAAGGCGGCCTCTCCGACTACCTTTCTTCCAATATTTAAG
>NZ_JADBUN010000084.1:0-31884 GCF_020245625.1 Microcystis sp. M049S2
ACAGCACTTTTTCTCGGTCAATGATTAGGATAAGTTATAACTTAAAAATTAATCAACAACTAAAGCTTATGCTTGTAGCTAAGTGAAATCATTGATTAAGAGACCTGTACTTTTCAATGACTTTTTCAGCAAGCCCTAAATCCGTTGAGTATGGGCTACATATCAGGACGGGCAAAAGGTAAGAGGCAAGAGGCAAAAGTGAGAATAAATAATCAGTTTTTAATAACTGGATTTAGTATTATTATGGCAACTTCATCTTGTGTTATCCAAAGTCTAACCCGGTGGAATTATTCCTCTGTCAGATTTTTAAATTGAAGACTAAAGTTGTCGTTGAATTAAGGCTAGATTGCAGAATTTGCTTTTAGAAAATCAAAAAAGCTGAGGGCTGATAGCTAACTACTGACCGCTAGATTGCTGGTCTAAAAAAGTAGCTGCGCCGAGTTTTAATTTTATTGTTTTCAAAAGAGTACACATCAGCAAAACCCTCATTCAGTTGAGAGCCATTTTTATGTATGCCAATAAACTGTCCCCAGCATGAACCATACTTCTCTGCGACAACAATATGTTCAATAAGATGTTTACCAGATACAATGATTCTGTCATACTGATAAAAATGCAGAAGTTTATCAATACCAATCAAATCGTGATAACCTGGACGTTGATAGATAATATTTTTATCAAAATACTTGACTAATAATTTAAAATCAGAAGAATCAATAGCCTCAAATAAATTAACGATTAATTCTTCATTGGCTGTAATATTTTGAGAATTAATAGACTGATACATAGTTAATGTCTCCGTTACGTTCATTTACCAATTGCCTCCCAAAGTTGTTGTTTAATTAGGTCTAATTTGAAGAATTTCCTTCAGACCTTTAAGTAAAACCTGATTATCCGCAGGTGTACCAATCGAAGCTTTTAAAAAATATTCATCTAAACCAGCTTGCAAACCACAATCCTGAACAAAAATTTGCTTGTCCTGAAGTGCTTTAACCAACTGCTTTGATGGAATTCTCAATGAATGGGTTCCAATAAACAAGAAGTTGGTGGATGATGGATATACCAAACAACCCAACTGCGCTAAATTCTGTGCCATAATTTCCCTTTCTTG
This sequence comes from Microcystis sp. M049S2, assembly GCF_020245625.1. Lineage (NCBI taxonomy): Bacteria > Bacillati > Cyanobacteriota > Cyanophyceae > Chroococcales > Microcystaceae > Microcystis > Microcystis sp. M049S2. Next base: position 1,112 of record NZ_JADBUN010000084.1, read on the forward strand.
ACAGATTTTTTCAATATTGGAATTTACATAATCTATATCTTTTAAGGCAACAACAGCAGCCGCAAGAGCGATCGCATTGACTGAAAATGGGTTAGCAACTCGATAAAGATAATCAATGATTGTTTCATTAGCAATACTATAACCTACCCTAAGCCCAGCCAAACCAAAACTTTTTGAGAAGCTACGCAAAACGACTAAATTAGGATATTGATCAACTAGGTCTATTACCGTTTCTTGGCAAAATTCATAATAGCATTCATCCACCACTACAATGCAATCCACTTCATTAAGGATTTTGACAATAATCTCTCGTGAGACATAATTAGCGGTAGGATTATTCGGATTAGCAATAAAAATAAGTTTTACTTCAGGGGTGACTTTCTGTAAAAGACGAGGAACTTCTAACCCAAAGTCATCTAATCTATTAACAAAAATTGGATTACCGCCAACAATCTTTGTTGCGTGTTGATAAACAAAAAATGTTGGAATCGGAATTAAAACATTCTCGCCGAATTTGACAAAAATCTTGAGCAGTAATTCAATGACAGCATCTGAGCCATTTCCCACAAAAATTTGTTCCTTTCTAGTATTCGTATAATTCGCTATTGCAGTCCGTAGAGAATGATGCAAAATTTCTGGATATCTGTTAACTGTCGTTGCGGCTTTGATCATTTCTTGGATGACGAGAGGAGAAGGTCCATAGGGCAACTCACTTTTGTCCAAAAAAACGCCTCTGTCGTGATTCAATAAGTCAGCTTTAGGAGCATTTAATGCTCTAATATGTTCGTTGATCAGATGTTTCATTTTTAAAATTACCTAATGGAAGTTTTGGAATTAATCCAGACAAGAACTTGAAGAAATTGGGACAAGTAAGTGGGCTTAATTAGTTCTTAGAAGTAGAACAAGCTTCTAGCCTTTGGACGGGCAGGATGCCTATCCCACATTTTATATTTAATCACCCAGAAACGGGAGAAATTTTCCAAGTCGAATCTGGCAAAAGTTCTAGAACTGTTTGATGATAATCAAATAAACTTTCTCGATGTCCCACACTAATAAACGTTGTTTTTATTTCTTTTAACTGTTGATATAAATTCTTTTCATTGATCAAATCCAAAGCACTAGTTGATTCATCTAAGATAACAAAATGAGGACGGGTCACTAATACTCGGGCAAAAGCCAGACGTTGTTGTTCCCCTAGTGATAATATGTTTTCCCAGGGGACTTCTTGATCAAAGCCTCCAACTCTGGTAAGCACATCTTGAAGGTTTACTTGTTGTAGAACTTCACTGAGTTCTTGATCGCTCACTTGACGATCTACATTCGGATAAAGTAATTGTTCGCGTAATGTTCCTAGAATGATATATGGACGCTGGGGTAAAAAGAGGATTTCTTTGCCTGGTGGTCGTATTAAACGTCCAGTGCCTGAATTCCATAAACCAGCGATCGCTCTTAAAAGAGAACTTTTGCCACGTCCACTCGGTCCAACAATTAATAAACCCTGTTCTGATGCTAACTCAATTGTTAAATTTTCAACGATTACTTTTTCATAATTAGGAGTTTGTAAGGTGACATGATCAAAAGCGAGGCGGTTTTCTTCAATACTTTTAATGGTGCTTACACCCTCAACTTCCTGGGTAATCGTTTCTAAGGTTTCTGAAAAAGTCACTAAACGCTCAATATAACTAGAAAGTCGTCCTGAAGTTGCAAATTCAGTGATCAATGTACCCAAAGCTGTGGCAAAAAGATTGGCGGCTAAACTAGCCTGATTTACCTGTCCAAAATCAATTTCATCTCTAATGTATAAAGGGGCGACGAGTAAAAAGGGAAACACGTTAATAATTGACTGATAGCCTCGATCAAAAAAGTTCTTATTTCTTTCCCAATTAATTTTTTGTAAAGCAGTTTGAATCAAAGAACTAAATCGTTTTTTAAGAATATTAAATTCTTGATCTTCTCCCTGAAAAAAAGCAATGGATTCGGCATGATTACGAACATGGGTAACAGCATAATTATAATTGGCTTCAACTTCGAGTTCTTCTTGATTAATGTTATTAAATTCTTGGCTTAAATAAAAGGCAATCAAATTACCGATAGTGGTATAAATAATCAAAACCACTCCAATGGTTTTAGAAATCTGCCAGAGAATCACGAAAAAAACTATCATTTCCAAGATTTTCTCGACACAAGTTGCAAAAAAACTGAGGGTTGTTTTGGCGATGGGTTTAATTTCTTGGGTTAGACGTTGATCAGGATTATCAATGTTTGAGTCAAAGTTAATCTTATAATAAGCACGATTGCTAAAATATTTCTGCAACATATAATCATTCAGCCATTCATACCAGTCAAGGGCTATTTTCTCTCTCACAAACTTAGAAAGTCCCGTTAAGAGAGTGATCAACACAAAGCTAACAACCAAAATAAAAAGATTGTTCGTAAACCCAGATAAATTTTTCTCATCAATTACATTAACCAATTGACGCAAAATAAAACTATTGAAGGCAGTAACAGCCACTAAACAGATGATTAATGATAGGAAAAGTATTAACATTCCCCAGGATTTAATAACCTCAGAAAAAACTCTACCATCTGCTTCTATTGGATACCAATAGGCTTCAAGAACTAACTTCAGTTTATTCCAAAATTCTAGAAAATTAAGCTTTGAATTAGAGTCTTTTTTCGCTTGCCCAGGAATATGTTGTGATTGCATAGTTATAAATTAAGTAAATGAATTTTTCCAATAGGGTAGTTGATTAAATTACAGATCAGCAAGCAAAACTTTGCTTTAGGTTTCAGGTTGATTAAAATGCTCTTGTATTGATTTTTTAAGTTGATCAGCCAAAATTTTGACATTGGGTTCATAGAGCATTTGTCCATGATTTCCTGGTACGGAAATCACTTGCACAGGTTTGTTACTATAAGGTTGCCATCCCCAATCGGATTGCTGATAATGGGACATGGCTTGATGTTCTTGCACCACAATTTCTTTGACATCTTGGGCGCGAAATAAAACAATAGGGGCAGAAATTACAAAATTAGGTTGATAAGCCGCATAATTGAGGGTGACTCGTTTCATCACCTCAAGATTAGTTCTGAGCAAAGATAGGGTAGAATGTTCTGGCAACACGTTGTGATGATATAACGCCTCCGCCGCAAGATACCAACGGTTTTGATCATCGGATTGGGCAGCTAATTGTTCATAGTTAAGACCTAAAGAAATTCCTTTAACAGCCTCAATTCGTTCAATCATATTCCAGATCCAATCTAGGTCGCTTCTTTTGGTAATATAATCGGGATTAGCCACCAGTCCCGCATCAAATATTCCCAATAAACTGATTATTTCCCCTTGTTGTTCTAGTTGAAAAGCCATTTCTAAGCCAACAGAACAACCCGATGAATATCCTATTAAGATATAAGGCCCTTTCGGTTGTTTTTGTTGTAAGGTTTTGATCAGCGAACTGGCATGATCTTCTACTGAAATGGGGAGGGGATGAGAACCATCCCTGCCTGGTGTTTCTAGTCCATAAACAGGATGTTCATCGGCAAAATTCATGGCAAAATCTCGAAAATAGAAGGCGTGTCCATTAGACCCAGCAACACAAAATATAGGGGTTTTCTGTCCCGAAGCTTGCAATACTAATAAGTCAGAAATAGACGGTTGTACCTCAAATTGAGACAGTTGTTGTGCCAATTGAGCAATGGTGGGATGCTGAAACAAACTGGTTAAAGACAGTTCCTGGTTAAAGCTTTTTTGAATCTGATTTAGGAGCTTAATCGCTAGTATTGAATGACCACCTAAATCAAAAAAGTTATCATGAATGCTAATTTTTTCACATTCAACTATTAAAGACCAAATTTCGGTTAATTGTTGTTCAATTTTGTTACGAGGAGCTTCATATAGACTTTGAAGTTTATGATCAGGCAGAGGTAAAGCTTGACGATCAATTTTACCATTGGGGGTTAAGGGAAATTCATCTAACCTCATAATTTGGCTAGGAATCATATAATCAGGTAAATGAGTTTTGATGTGTTGTTTTAATTGTTGCGAAAGATCATCAATTCGTTCACCTGTTATATAGACAACTAATTGCTGATTATTTTCAGTTTTATGTAAATTGACAATTACTTCTTTAATGGCAGGATGCTTTAACAACACTGCTTCAATTTCCCCTAATTCAATGCGAAATCCCCGCAATTTGATTTGATGATCAATGCGTCCTAAAAATTCAATATTGCCATCATCTCCCCATTTTGCTAAATCTCCTGTTTTATAAATTCGTTCTATTTTCCCGAATAAATTAACTTCAATAAATTTCTCAGCCGTTAAATCAGGACGATTCAAGTATCCCCTGGCTAACCCAACTCCTGCAATACATAATTCTCCTGGAACACCGATAGGAACAGGTTGTAAGTGAGAGTCTAAAATATAAACCTGCACATTGGGAATCGGACGACCAATGGTTATTTTCTCATCAAAAGATGTATATTTGGCGATCGTTGCACAAACACTTCCCTCTGTTGGGCCATAACCATTAAAGAAATTTCGTCCTTGTGACCATTTTTTCACCAATTCAGGGGAACAAGCTTCCCCCGCAACAATGATAGTTTGCAAAGAGGGTAGATTTTCCCAGGGTAGCACTGCTAAGGCTGACGGCGGTAAAGTAATATGGGTGATAGCATCATCCCGTAATCGCTCAACTAAGGGTAAACCAGGCATTAAATTGTCTTTATTTCCCAAATAAAGCGTTGCTCCCCCTCCCCAAGCCATCAAAACTTCCCAGATAAAAGCATCAAAACTAAAGGAAGCAAACTGAAGCACTCGACTTGAGGGATGCACATCAAAAGTTTCAATTTCAACCAGAGCTAAGTTACACAACCCTTTATGTTCAACCATCACCCCTTTGGGTTGTCCTGTTGAACCCGAAGTATAAATCACATAAGCCAGGTCATTAGGCTTACTTTGAAGTGCTAAATTATGGCAGGGAAATGACTCAAAATTAAGCCGATCTAAATTAATTAACTGACCAGAAAACTCCGAGAAAAACCCAGATAATTTATCATTGATAAAACTTTGCGTTAATAAGAGCGAAATTTTACTATTTTCTAATATATATTTAATTCGCTCTTCTGGATAATTGGAGTCAATCGGAACATAAGCTGCACCTGCTTTAAGAACTGCCAATAAGGCGATCGCCATGTCTAAAGAACGTTCAATACAAATTCCAATCAAGGTATCAGGTTTAATTTGATAATTTTGATGTAAGAAATGAGCTAACTGGTTAGCTTTTTGATTTAGTTCTTGATAAGTTAAACTTTGTTCTTCAAAGACTAATGCTATATTGTCAGGGGTTTTATTTACTTGTTCTTCAAATAAATCAACTAAGGTTTTATCTTGAGGATAATTTGTATTTGTTTGATTCCAAAGTTCTAATTTTTCTTGGTCAGCTTTGGTTAGCCAAGATAGGGTCGAAATTGTTTGCTGTGGGTTAGTAACAATTTGTTGTAATAAAACTTCCCAATGTTCTGCCATTCGCTGAATGGTTGTTGTTGCAAATAGATCAGTTGCGTATTCCCAAGTACAATTTAATTGACCATCAGATTCTAGTACCAAAAGGGATAAATCAAACTTAGCAAAGGGATAACTTGAGCCTAACCATTCAATCTTTAATTCTGGTAGATTGAAATCCTGATTGTCATTATTTTCTACAGTAAACATTACTTGAAAAATAGGATTATAGCTAAGGCTACGAACAGGCTTTAATTGTTCGACAAGAAACTCAAAAGGAATATCCTGATGCTGATAAGCTTCTAAACAAGTTTGACGAGTTTGGTGTAAAAATTGTTGAAAATTTTGTTCCGACTTAATTTGATTTCGCATCACTAAAGTATTGGCAAAAAAGCCGATTAATCCTTCAGTTTGAGGATGGGGACGATTGGCAATGGGTGAACCAATACATAAATCATTTTGGCGGCTATAACGAGAGAGTAAAAGACTAAAAACCGTTAATAAAAGCATATATAAACTTACCCCCTCTTGTTGGCTGAGGCTGTTTAATTGCTCAGTTAATTCAGGGGTTAAGGTATGGCTATAATGAGATCCTTTATAACTTTGTATTGGGGGACGGGGATAATCTGTGGGTAATTCTAATCGTGGTGGTGCGTCTTTTAGTTGTTTTTTCCAATAGTTAATCTGAGTTTCTAATACCTCTCCCTGTAACCAATTTCGCTGCCAAGTTGCAAAGTCGCTATATTGAATTGGTAAGGGTTCAAGGGTTGGTTTTTGTCCTTGGGAAAAGGCAAGATAAGCATGGCATAATTCACGAATAAAGATACCTATTGACCAGCCATCACTGCTGATATGGTGCATATTTAGCAGCAAAATAAATTGATTGTTTTTTAATTGTAATAATTTAGCTTTAAATAAAGGGCCAGTTTTGAGATTAAACGGTTCTTGAACATGATTATTGATTAAGGTTTGAACCATTATAGACTGAGTTGGTTGATCAAGATTGCTTAAATCTTGTACACTCAAAATGTTAAAATTTTCTATATTTTTAATCCGAATTTTGGGTTGCCCTTCCACAGTGGGAAAATACATTCGCAAACTTTCATGGCGATCGATGACATAGGCTAAACTCTCAGAGAGAACATCAACATTAAGTTTTCCCTCCAATTGTAAACTCATGGGCATATTATATGTGGCATTAGAGTTTTCAATTTGCCCTAAAAACCAAAGTCTTTGTTGAGCGAACGAAAGCTGTTTTAAGGCATTTGTAGGTAATTTAGGAATATCTTTTTGAGATGTAACAGCTTGGTCTTTAGCTGTATTTAAAAAAGCTAAAATTTCTGTTTTATTAATTTTTATTTGTTGGATTAATTCAGCTGGAATGTCATTTTTTGTTTTCCGAAGACGTAACTTGTCTCCATCAGCAGAAATTCGACATCCGAGTTCCCGCAACCGGCCCATTAACTTAATAATTTGTTGATCATTACTCATAATTCAATTTCCTCTTCATCTAAAGGTTGAGAATCCTCTGAAGCATTAACCCATAAACAGGTATCAAGATAGTTCGCTAATTCCTTAAGAATGGGATATTCAAATACTTTACTTAGGGGTAATTCTATTTTTAATTGGTCACGAATACGGGCAATTAACTGGGTCGCTAAAAGTGAATGTCCTCCCAAATTAAAGAAATTATCCTGTCGAGAAATTACCTCATATTTAAGTAGTTTAGCCCATAAACCTGCCAATAATTCTTCTGTAGGGTTTTCAGGTAATTCAATGTCAGTTAATAAGATAGGTGTATTCGGATCAGGAAGAACTTTACGATCTATTTTTCCATTGGGCGTTAAGGGTAATTTCTCCAGTTGAACAAAATGACTGGGAATCATATAATCAGGGAGGGTTTCCCCTAAATACTCTCGGAACTGGGCAATTAAAGCGGGATCAAGATGATTAGTTTCTAGGGTTAAAGGTTGGTTAGCATAATTTTTCCAGCTTAGGGAATCTAAGCTATTTTTAGAAGCAAAACGAGGCTGACTAAAAGGATAGGTTGTATTACGTTGAAAAATGACTTGATAAGTGGAAAATTCGCGATCGCTATATTGAACAAATGGAGTATAGGGTAAGTCCTCCGTCAAGGTTCGTAATGCTTCAGGGTTGATACCAATTTCCATCTGGCTTAAAATGGCTTTCAATTGTTTAACGGTTCCCTCAAACTCAGGAACTTTTTCCAATAAAACTATTTCTGAAATTAGACGAATATTGGGAATATTTTCAATCCCTAACAAATCAGGTTTTTGAGTGTCTAAAATACGTTGAATCTTTTCTAGACTGAGTTGTTCTACTTCCCAGTTTAACCATTGCCATTCTGCAACTAATAGTTGAGGTTGATCTAAATATAGAACAACATCGTAACGAAAACGATTCATTTCTGTCTGATTATAACCCCGTTTTAATTCAATTTGGACTTGACTAATACGAGGATATTTTTGTTTTAGGAAAATAAAGAAATCTGGATCAATCAGTAATTCTTCTTCTGTCCTCAAACCGTTTCTAATTCGTTGACGTAATTCTTTAATGGATAGGTCATCATCCGCACGATAAAATTCAACGGCTGTATGGAAAGCCTCTAGAAGTTTAAGGTTTCTCACATCCCCAATTAAGATTTTACCCCCTGTCTCTATAGAGTTGATTACCCCATCTAAAACACCCAATAGGTAATCAACTGAGGGGAAATATTGAATCACAGAATTGAGAATAACTAAATCATAACTTTGGGGAGTAATTCCCTCAAATTGGTTCGCTGAACTTTGCTTTAATGTAACCTTTTTATCTAGATTTTGTAATCTTAAATTTTCCTGAACATACTGTAAAGCTTTGGTTGAAAAATCCGTCCCGAAAAAGGTTTGACAATGGGGCGCAATTTTAAATAATAACATCCCTGTTCCACAACCAATTTCCCAAACTCGTTTAGGTGCTAATTCTAGAATTTGTTCAACAGTTTTGTCTCGCCATTCTTCCATCAAATTTTGAGGAATCGGTTCTCCTGTATAGCTATCATTCCAACCTGCTAAATTAAGGGTAAAATCTTTTTCAGGAGTCTGGGGTTGAAAGTAAGCTCTATTGAAAACTTCTTGCCACATTTCCACCTGTTCTCCTTGTAAATATTCAGTTTCTGAGTCTTTTTTAGAGAGAACAATATAAGCCACCAAATTGGCATCAAAATCTGTATTTTTTCGTGCAATAACAACAGATTCCTTGATGTCTGGATGTTTGACTAAAGATGCTTCAATTTCTCCTAATTCAATGCGAAATCCTCTAATTTTAACTTGATGATCAATGCGACCTAAGTATTGTAAATTACCATCTAATAGCCAACGAGCAAGATCACCTGTTTTGTAAATTCGCTCAGTTTGGTTAAATAGATTAAGATTAATGAATTTTTCCGCGCTAAGATCGGGACGATTCCAATAACCTTGGGCTAAACCTGAACCTGCAATGCAAAGTTCTCCAGGAATACCAGGAGCCACAGGTTGATTATAACTGTCTAGAATATAGAGGCGAGTATTCGCGATCGCTTTACCGATAGTTGGTTCTTGTTGAGCATTTCTGAACACTTTTGTAAAGGTAGAATAAGTTGTATCTTCCGAGGGTCCATAAAGATTATAAATCAATTTGGCGGATGTCTGTTTATATAAAGCTTGTACTAAATTATTTTTTAATGGTTCACCTGCTAAATTTATCACTTGGACTGTTGCTGGAATAGCATTCATATTAAGCAATTCAGCCGCAGCACTTGGTACGGTATTAATTAAGGTAATAGGCACAATGCTGTTACGAATTTGCTCAGTATCCAGGGCATTTTTAACGATAATAATACTACCTCCTTGAGTTAGGGGAACAAACATTTCAAAGATGGAAAGATCGAAACAAATTGAGGTTGATGCTAAGACCCCTGAGAGTTGTTCTGCACTGAAGACGGAATGCGCCCATTCAAGCAGCACTGTGGTACTAGAATGGGCAATAGCAACCCCTTTGGGTTTACCTGTAGAACCAGAGGTATAAATAATATAAGCTAAATCATCAGGATTACTTTGACGAGGAGGATTATTAATTGATTGATTTTGCCATTTTTTCTGATCTAATGAAATGATAAAACAAGAATTATCTTGTTGTTTAAGCGATAACTTTTCTTGAAATAAATCAGTTGTTATTAATATAGGTACTTGACTATCTTCAAGTATAAAGTGGATGCGATCGCGAGGGTAATTAGGGTCAATGGGAACGTAGGCACTACCTGTTTTCAGAATAGCTAATAAACTGATGATCATTTCAGGCGATCTCTCAACACAAATTCCTATTAACGAATTATCTGGTAATTGATGTTGTTTTTTAAAATCTGATAAATAATTAGCCAGTTGATTAGCTTTTTCGTTCAGTTGCTGATAACTTAAGCTTTGTTCTTTAAATACAATGGCAATATTGTCATGGTTTTTTGTTACTTGATATTCAAACAAAGTGACCAAAGTTTGATCTTTTGGATAATCAATATCGGTTTGATTCCAGATTTTAAATTGTTCAATTTCTGTCGTTGTAATGAACGGTAATTTATAAATAGATTGTTGAGGAGAATCAACAATTGCTTCTAGCAAAATTTCCCAATGTTGTGCCATCCTTTGAATGGTTTCCCCTGCAAATAAATCTGTGGCGTATTCCCAAATACAATGAAGCTTATTATCATACTCGGATAAATCTAATTTCAAATCAAACTTAGCAAAGGGATAATTCTGTTCAAACCATTTAATCTCAAGTTCTGGCAAACTAATTTTAGTACCTACCTCTGCGGTATTTTGCAAGACTAACATAACCTGAAATAAGGGGTTATAACTGAGACTTCTTTCTGGTTGTAATTGTTCGACTAAATACTCAAATGGGATATCCTGATGAGCATAAGCATCTAAACAAATTTGTCGAGTTTGTTGCAATAAATCTATGAAACTGTTATCAACATTAATCTTATTTCTTAATACCAAAGTATTGACAAAAAAGCCCATCAAATCTTCAGTCTGACGATGGGTGCGGTTAGCAATAGGAGAACCAATACACAAATCATTTTGACCACTGTATCGAGACAGTAAAACACTAAAAGCAGCTAAGGCAGTCATAAAAAGGGTAACGCCCTGTTTTTGGCTTAAACTTTTAAGTTTATGGGTTAATTCTGCCGTCAACTCACATTCATAGAGAACCCCCTTATAACTCTGCTGTGGCGGACGAGAATAGTCTGTGGGAAGTTCTAATAAAGCAGGTGCATGGTTGAGTTGATTTTTCCAATAGTTTAATTGGGTTTCTAAAACATCTCCTTGTAGCCAATTTTGTTGCCAAGCTGCATAATCAGTATAGTCAATCGGTAAAGGTTCCCATTGAGGAGTTTGGCCTTCAACTAAGGCACGATAAACCTGTTGCCATTCTCGCTTAAATACCCCCATTGACCAACCATCACTGATGATGTGGTGCATATTGATTAAGAGGACAAAATCTCTTTCTCCTAATTGTAATAATTTGGCTTTAAATAGAGGGCCAGTATTTAAGTTAAAAGGTTCTTGTGCGTGGTTATTGACCAATTCTTGTAGGGTTTCTTTTTGCGTTTGAGAATCAAGATTTTCTAAATTTTCAATGGCTAAAACTTCTATTTCTTCGGGATTTTGAATGATGACTTGAGGTTTTCCATCAACGGCGGGAAAATAAGTGCGTAAAATTGAATGACGTTCAATTAAATAGAAAAAGCTTAACTTCAACGCTTCTAGATTGAGATTTCCTTGAAGTTGTAATGCCATAGGCATATTATAAATTGCCGATATTCCTAACCCTTCAAGTTGGGCTAAAAACCAAAGTCTTGATTGAGCAAAAGATAGGGTTTTTGGGGAGTTTTTGGCTTGGGGAATAATGGGAGGTAAACTAACTGCCGATGATACTTGACTAATTTCTGTCGCTAACTCTGATAATTGGGGATGTTCAAATACTTTACGAACGGCTAATTCTACCCCAAAACTATTACGAATACGGGTGACTAATTGGGTAGCTAATAGGGAATGTCCCCCCAATTCAAAGAAGTTATCCCGACGACCCACAGACTTGATTTGCAAGAGGTCTTGCCATAGACTGGCCAATAATTCTTCTGTGGGAGTAACAGGCATTTCGCCATTGGTAAATATTTTTAAATCAGGGATCGGCAGGGCTTTTTGATCTAATTTTCCATTAGGGGTTAGGGGAAGAGTTTCCAAGACCATAATCTGACTTGGAATCATGTAATTGGGTAAACGGCTTTTCAATAAGCTTTTCAGTTCATCCCTGAGATCACGGTGTTTTTCTTGCAGGATAATATAAGCTACTAATTGCTGATTATTTTCAGTTTCATATAGGTTAACAACAGCTTGTTTAACGATGGGATGCGCTAATAAAACCGCCTCAATTTCTCCCAATTCAATGCGAAATCCCCGCAGTTTTACTTGCTGATCAATACGTCCTAAAAATTTCAGATTGCCATCAGCTTGCCATTTTGCTAAATCTCCTGTTTTATAAATTCGTTCGGTTTTTCCCAATAGGTTAGCTTCAATAAACTTCTCAGCCGTTAAGTCGGGACGATTGAAATATCCCCTCGCTAAACAGACTCCTGCAATACATAATTCTCCAGGTATGCCTGGTGGTAAAATTTGCTGATTCCCATCTAAAATATAGGCACGGATATTATCTAACGGTTTACCAATATTGGGTTCTTGACCATTTGCCTGACAAAGAGAAAGTGTCGCTGTCACCGTCGTTTCTGTAGGGCCATAGCAGTTAAACAACTGTCTTTGGTTTGCCCATTTCTCTACCACTTCAGCCGAACAAGCTTCCCCCCCAACAGCTATATTTTCTAAATAGGATAAGTTGGCTTGAGGTAAAACAGATAGGGCTGAAGGCGATAAAAAGCTATGGGTTATTTTGTTAGTTTCTAGAAAGTTTACTAAGGTTTGAGTCGGTAGTAATGTTTCTTTTTCTGCTAAATATAAACAAGCACCATGACTAAGATTAGTAGCAATTTCTCCAATGGATAAATCAAAACTAAAAGACCCAAACTGAAGTAAACGACTTTGCGGTTTAATGTCTAATAATTTGCCCCAATTTAAGCAAAGATTAACAATTGATTGATGTTCAATCATTACTCCTTTAGGTTGTCCTGTTGAACCCGAAGTATAAATCACATAGGCTAGGTCATTAGGCTTATTTTGAACTGTTAAATTGTGGCTTGGAAATAAGTCATAATCAAACCGATCTAAATCAATAAATTGGCTTAAAGATTTTAGGTGAGATAGGGATAATTTATCTTGAACAAAACTCTGGGTTAAGAGGAGTGAAATTTTACTATTTTCTAAAATAAATTTAATTCTATCTTCTGGATAATCGGAGTCAATCGGAACATAAGCAGCACCCGCTTTTAAAACTCCTAATAAACCGATAACCATTTCTAATGAACGTTCGGTACAAATCCCAATTAAGTTATCTGGTTCAATCTGATAGTTTTCTCGTAAATAATGAGCTAACTGGTTAGCTTTTTGATTGAGTTCTTGGTAGGTTAAGCTTGTCTGTTCAAAGACTAATGCTATATTATTAGGGGTTTGATTAACCTGTTTTTCAAATAAATCAACTAAAGTTTTATCTTGGCAATAGTTACTATCCGTTTGATTCCAAATTTCCAGTTGTTTTTGGTTAGATTCCGTCAGCAAAGGTAAAGTATTAATTGACTGTTGAGGATGATCAACAATTCCCTGTAATAAGACCTCTAAATGTTTTGCTATTCCTTGAATGGTCTTGGCTTCAAATAAATCTGTCCGATATTCTAATTCTGCGATTAACCCCTGGGGAGTTTCCCGACAAATCAACCCTAAATCAAATAACGTTGTTTTGTTTTCCCAATCAAAATTACTGATAGTTAACTCTGACAATTCTAAGGTCTCTTGAGATTCATTTTGTAAGGTAAAAAATACTTGAAATAGGGGATGATTGCTCGGTGATCGCTCGATTTGTAATTCGTCAATTAATTTCTCAAAGGGTAAGTCTTGATGATCATAAGATGCCAGGGTTTTATCCTTAACTTGTTGCAACAATTCCAAAAAAGTAAGATGACTTTGTAAATTAGTTCGTAAGGCTAAAGTGTTCACAAAAAAGCCCATTAATGGCTCTAATTCTTGACGATTTCGATTAGCGATCGCCGTTCCAATGACGATATCTTCCTGTCCACTATAGCGATAAAGTAGCACAGTAAAGGCAGTAAGAAGGGTCATAAACAGAGTTGTCCCTGATGTTTGACTTAATCCCTTCAATTGCTGTGTTAAGGTCAGGCTGAGGTGTATAGATTGACTAGAACCTTCATAGGTTTGTACAGAGGGACGTGGTTTATCAATGGGAAATTCTAAGAGAGGGGGAGCATTTTTTAATTGTTGCCGCCAATAATTGAGTTGGGTTTCTAGTATTTCTCCCTGTAACCATTGTCGCTGCCAATGGGCAAAATCAGCGTATTGAAGAGCTAATTTTGGCAAAGAAGCAGGTTGATTCAGACGAAAAGAAATATAAAGAGTAGATAATTCTTGATGAAATAGAGCGACTGACCAACCATCAAAAATAATGTGATGAATAACCAACAATAAAATATGAAATTGAGGATTTATTTCGAGTAATTTTATGCGTAATAAAGGACTCGTTGATAAGTCAAAAGGGGTTTGCAGTTCTTCGGCTGCTAATTGTCGCGCCTTCTCTAATTTAATATTTTCTGTCTCTCCTTCTAAATTAATCACTGGTATAGTTAACTGATAAGGAGGATTAATAACCTGTACAGGAGACTCGTTAACCACAGAAAAAGTCGTCCGTAATATTTCATGACGGTTAATAATTTCCGAGATCGCTTGCTCTAGTGCTTTTAAATTAAGACTTCCCTTAATTTCCCAAAAAATAGGCACATGATAAGGAGAATTTTCTTGATCAAATTGAGCTAAAAACCAGAGTCTCGTTTGAGCAAAAGACAGAGGAATATCTTCTTCCCTTGATACAGGAATCAATGATGATTTTTGCTTCTGTTGATTATTATCCGTTTTTGACTGCTGCTGCTTCAGCTTTTGCAGCACTAATTCGCGTTTTTCAGAAGAAAGATTTTCTAAACGTTTTAGCAGATCACTCATAGGATTTGTAGGTTCTCTGGAAATTGGGTTTATAAATTTATCTTATCTAGTCCAAGGGCGATCACAATCCGCCCCTACACAAGGTTTTTGGGGAATCATAGGGGCGCAAGCTGCGCCCAAAAGCAGCAAATTTGACAATTGACACAATTTATCGAAGAGAGCCAATTTTTAGTGGCCACATTTTGCATTCCTCGTTTTACCTACTCCTAAAATTATAGCAGTAGTTGACTTGAAAATCACAAAATTAATTGTTGTGCCGCTTCATCTTCAGATAATTCGTCAATCTCCCCCAAGATTTGCACCAACTCATCACTCTTTACTTGTTCAATCTGTTGGTTAACAACTTTATTTGCTAGTTGGCTAATGGTAGGATTTTCAAACAAGCAGCGGAAAGGAAACTCAATTTCAAAGGTTTCTTTTAATCGAGAAATCAGTTGGGTTGCCAGTAAGGAATGACCTCCTAATTCAAAAAAATTATCATATATCCCTACCTTTGTCAACTGTAGAACTTCAGTCCAAATTGTTACTAATTCACGTTCTGTAGAAGTTCGAGGAGCAACAAATTCAACTCCGAAATTCTGCTGGGAAATATCGGCAGCAGGTAAACCAAGACGATTGATTTTACCATTAGCAGTTAGAGGAAATTTGTCTAAAAAGACAAAAGCATTCGGAATCATATAATTAGGCAATTTTTGACTCAGATAACTTCTGACATCACGGGCTACTAATTGATAATTTTGGGGAACCAGATAAGCAACTAAAGATTTATTTCCAGGAACATCTTCTCGTATTATAACAATAGCTTCCCTTATTTCAGAATAATTAGTTAAAACCGTCTCAATTTCCCCTAATTCAACGCGGAAACCGCGTATTTTTACCTGATTGTCAATGCGCCCCAAAAACTCCAGATTTCCATCGTTCAGACGACGCACTAAATCCCCTGTTTTATAAAGACTATCCTCAGCTAAAAAAGGATTATCAATAAACTTTTCATGGGTTAAAATTGGCTGATTCAAATAACCTCTGGCAACACTTTTTCCGCCTATGTAAACTTCGCCAGGAACCCCGATAGGAACCCGTTGTAAATTATGATCAAGTAAGTAAACTCTTCTATCCCCAATAGGTTTACCAATGGGAATTGAGTTGACATTTTGATCGAGTTGTTTGGGAATCACATAACAAGAGGTAAATACGGTACATTCTGAAGGTCCATAACCATTAATAATTTGTGTTTGTGGTAATAAATCTAAAGCACGACGAACATGAGAAACAGACAAAGTTTCTCCTCCTATGATCAGTTGTTTAACTTCTAATAAAGCTTCTGGAATTTTATCAATAATTAGGTTAAATAAAGCACAAGTCAGCCAGAGAATATTCACCCCTTCTTCTTTGATAATTTTACTCAAGTTTTCAGGAGTGGGAACATTGTCTGGGAAAACCACACAACGCCCCCCATAAAGCAATGGTGGCCACAATTCTAAAGTTAAAGCATCCCAAGAAATTGAAGAATGTTGTAGCCAAATATTGTCAGGATCAAGCTTAATATAATCAACCCCAAACATAAAACCGATGAAGCTACGATGAGGGACTTCTGTTCCTTTTGGGATTCCCGTTGAACCTGACGTATAAATAATATAAGCTAAGTTATCAGGAGTAACTTGAGTTAATAAATTGTCAGAGGAATATTGACTAATATTTTCCCATTCTGACTCAATATTAATGACCTGTTGAATATCCTCAACTTGTAGTTGATTAGATAAATGAGTTTGAGTTAAGAGTATGGGGCATTTTACATCTTCGAGCATGAAAGCTAATCTTTCCACTGGATAAGTAACATCTAAAGGAACATAAGCCCCTCCTGCTTTAAGAATCCCTAGAATTGCGATTACCATCAAAGGCGATCTTTCAATACAAACCCCTATTTTATCCTCTAATTTTATGCCTAAAAATTGTAAATAATGGGCTAATTGATTAGCTCTTTGGTTTAATTCTTGATAGGTTAATTGTTCATTTTTATAAATGATTGCGATCGCATCAGGAGTCTTTTCTACCTGTTTCTCAAACAACCGATGAATACATTGATAGTCAATAGTTTTGATCAGAGAATCATTTTGATTTTCTGCTAATATTAATTGTTCTTCCTCCACTTTAGTTAATAATGAAAATTCAGAGAGATGTAGTTCTGGATGATTCGCCATTCCTGCTAATAAGGTTTGCAAATGTCCAATCATACGCTCAATTGTTTCTGCTTCAAAGCGACGGGTATCATAGACAATTCTTCCTGATAATTCTACATTAGGAATAATCACAACTGTCAAAGGATAGTTTGTTCTTTCTAAACACCGAATCTCAGTAATTTCTAAGGTTTTTTCCGAAGCATTTTTCGACGAATCTACTGGATAATTTTCAAATACTAAAATACTTTCAAATAAAGACATTTTCGGCGGAATATCACTATTTTTCTGAATATCAGCCAAGGAATAATAAGTATAGGGTTCTTGTTCAAATTGCTGACTTTGTAATGTTTTTAACCAAGGAATTAATTTCTCTTTCCCAGAAATTTGTAATCGCACTGGTAAAGTATTGATAAATAGCCCAACCATTGTATCAATGTTTGGTAACTCACTCGTGCGTCCAGATACCGTTGCACCAAAAACAATATCCGTTTCTCCACTATAACGAGAAAGCAGTAAACCCCAGGCTCCTTGTACTAAATTATTAAGGGTTAAATGATGTTTTTGTGCCAATGATTGTAATTGATTTGTAATCTCAAAAGATAACTTAAAAGGGATTTCTTGATAAGTTTCTTGTTGGGATTTATGATCAATCAATTTATCCACAACCAGAGGTGTAGGTGCTTCAATCCCCTTAAGTCTTTGTTGCCAAAATTTCTTAGCTTGAGAACTATCTTGTTGCTGTAACCAACTAATATATTCTCGATAGGGATGACAGAATTTTAATTGTAAAGATTCACCTCGATTATAACTTTCATATAAGTCAAAAACCTCTTGAAGAATAATCTGCATTGACCAACCATCAAACAGAATATGATGATGACTCCAAATAAATTGATAACTGTCGGTTTCTAACTCTATTAAAGCAAAACGCATTAAAGGTGCTTGATCAAGTTCAATACCTAAAGTGCGATCGCTTTTCAAAAATGACTCTAATGCCTCTTTCTGTTGTAAATTGTCCCAATGTTTCCAGTCATAAACCATCCAAGGCAACTCTACTATCTGACTGACTATTTGCAGAGGTTTCTCAATTTCTTCCCAATGAAAAGAACTTCTTAACACAGGATATTTGGCCACAATTTTTTGCCAAGCCTCTTGAAAAAATGAAAGATTCAATTGTCCTTTTAAGGTACAAACTAGCTGCTCAAAATACACCTCAGACTCTGGGGAATAAAGGGTATGAAAGAGCATACCTTGTTGCATCGGAGAAAGGGAATAAATATCTTCAATGTTATTCATTAAACCTACCTCGTTTTACCTTTCTTTTGATTGATTTTTGACAGGAATTTATCTAGCTGTTCTTGGCTAACTTGAGCAGCAGAAAAGTCTGATGGTGTATAACTTTTATCCTTGTATGACTGACAGTGAAGAATTAGGCTTTTTAAGACGCTCATAAATCCATTTGCCAATTTTTCAATGGTCTCTCGTTGATGAACTTTCTCACTATAAACAAATTGCATTTCTAATTTTTGAGAACGAATTAATCCACTAATTTCTAGCAAATGACTGCGGTTTCCCACAAGACTTCGTTCCGTTTTCCATTCTTTGACTTCTCCTAAAACCCCTGATGCGGATAGTACCTGATCAAATTGACCTAAATAATTGAAACTAACTTGTGCTTTCATCAAGTCCTCAAATTCTTTTTTAACCTCTTCATCTTTAGACAAATATTTCAAGACGCCATAACCGATACCACGATTGGGTAAACGACGCAGTTGCTCTTTAACTGATTTTAAGGTTTCTGGAAGTTGTCCCGTTTTACTCCCTTCTAGTCGCACTGGAAATAAGGTGGTAAACCAACCAACAGTACGAGATAAGTCTATTACTTCAAACAAATCTTCCCGTCCATGGCCTTCTAAGTCAACAATTAAAGATTTTTCGCCTGTCCATTGGCTAAAACTTTCCAGTAAAGCCGTTAACAAGACATCGTTAATTTGGGTATTATAAACACCAGGAACATCTTGCAATAATCCACGCGTTTCTTCTTCATTCAAAAATAGGTTAATCGCTTTTGCCGAACTTAACTGATTACTCTCTTTTGTCCAAGGATAATCTATCGGTAAAGAAGCAATTTCTTCTGTTAATTGGGATATCCAATAATCTTTTTCTTGTTTCAATTTTTCAGATTGACTATAGGTGACTAATTGGTTAGACCAATCTTGAAATGAAGTGGTTTTTAGCGGTAATTTAATCTCTTGACCCTGACTAATTTGTTGATAAGCTGTAGCTAAATCTTCAAGTAAAATGCGCCAAGAAATTCCATCGATCGCTAAGTGATGAATTACGATGAGTAATTGACTTGGCTGTTCATTTCCTAAGTTAAATAAAACAACTTTGACAATCTCCCCTGTGGTTAGGTTTAGACTCCTTTGAGTGTCTTCATCTTTGGCTATAATGGCTGTTTTTTGCTGATCGGGAGACAGTTGTGATAAATCAATTACCTCTAAAGGTACTATATCTTTGGTTGCCTCACTAATTTGAGTTAGACTTTCATCTTCTTGAAGATAATGCAACCGCAAAGCATCATGATGATTCAATAATGCTTGTATAACTTGCTTTAATCGTTCTGGGTTTACTGTTGCTGTAACTTCAATTAATGCTGATTGATTAAAGTAATTAACATCAGGTAAATCTTGCTCAAATAACCAATGTTGAATGGGCGTTAAAGGGATAATTCCTGTGACTAATCCTTGATTAGCTTTTATTTGCTGATCTGTTCCGACAACGGTAGCTAATTCTGCAATGGTTTGATACTGAAAAAGTTGCTTAGGACTTAATTGTAATCCCATTTGATTCGCTTTGGAAATCATCTGGATACTAATAATTGAATCCCCTCCTAGTTCAAAGAAGTTATCATGAATACTAACTTTTTCCAGTCTTAAGACCTCAGCCCAAATTGTTGTTAAACGTTCTTCTATATGGTTTTTAGGCGTAGCAAATTCACTCGCTAACGAGTAAGTCGTTTCTGGAATAGGTAAGGCACGATGGTCAACCTTTCCATTAGGAGTGATGGGAATTTCTTCCAGGAAAACAAAAGCAGAGGGAACCATATAAGGCGGTAATTTTTGCTTAAGATAATGGCGGATTTCTTCGATTTTGCTTTGATGTTTATTTCCTACGATATAAGCAACTAATCGCTTAATCCCTGGACTATCCTCTCTGGCAATTACGACTGATTGTTTGATGGATGAATATTGATTTAAAACTGTTTCAATTTCAGTCAATTCAATACGAAAACCCCGAATCTTGACTTGAGAGTCAATGCGCCCTAAAAATTCCAAATTACCGTTGAATTTATAGCGAACTAAATCCCCTGTCTTATAGAGTTTTTCCCCTGTTTTAAAAGGGTTATCTATAAATTTTTCGACCGTTAATTCTGGTTGGTTTAAATAACCCCTTGCTATCCCTAAACCCCCGATATAAAGTTCTCCAGGCACGCCAATAGGCATCGATTGTAGGTATTGATCTAAGATGTAAACTTGGACGTTATCAATGGGTTTTCCGATGGGAATTTCTGGTTGACTAATAGGGCTTTCTTCTAGATAGTGTAGGGTAGAGACAACGGTGGATTCTGTGGGGCCATAACTATTAACCAGTTGGGGATATTGTCCCACATATTCCTGCCACATTTTTACCCTTTCTGGTAACACTCGCTCACCTCCTAGAATTACCAGTCTCAAAGATGGCGGTAATCGGAGATTTTCTTGAATAATTTCACTGACTAATAAATGCCAGTAAGCGGTGGGTAAATCCCAAATTGTTACTGCTTTTTTCTGAGATTCTTGTATAAATGCGGAGACAGATTTCATCATTTCTTCTGTTCTCAAAACTAAGGTTCCCCCACAACTTAAACAGGGATAAATTTCTTCTGCTGCCGCATCAAAATTAATAGAAGCGAATTGTAAGACGGTATCTTGTGCGGTTATTTCATATTTTTTTATCGCACTTTGGGTAAAGTTAATCAAAGATTGATGTTCAATTAATACCCCTTTTGGTTGTCCCGTAGATCCTGATGTATAGATAACATAGGCAAGATTTTTTTCATTTAATAAAAGTTCAGGATTCTGGCTACTTTCTTGAGCAATAGTGTCTTTTTGACTATCTAAACAAACCCATTGAAGTGCCTGTTGAGTTTTTAGATTTGCCCATTTTTCTAAAGTAACCACAATAGAAACTTGAGCGTCATTAACCATATAAGCCAGTCTATCTTCTGGATAGGTGGGATCTAGGGGTAAATAGGCTCCTCCTGCTTTGAGTATTCCTAATAGTCCAATGAACATTTCTAAGGAACGTTCCAGAAAAATGCCGACTAAGTCGTCAGGTTTAACTCCTAATGTTTTGAGATAATGAGCAAGTTGGTTTGCCTGTTCGTTTAATTGTTGATAGCTGAGGTATGTATCCTCAAATATAACAGCGATCGCCTCTGGTGTTTTCTTGACCTGTTCTTCAAAAAGTTGATGGATTCCGTTAACTTTCGGATACTCAGCTTGAGTGTTATTCCATTCCACTAATAACTGATGTTTCTGTTGCTCTGTTAACAGAGAATATTGAGATAGTTTTTGATTGGGATTCGCTAAAATTCCTTGTAATAGGGTTTGATAATCTTCGACCATTCTGTTGATAGTAGATTCATCAAAAAGGTCAGTATTATATTCCCAAACCATCGTAATGCCTTCTGTCTCAATTCCCTTGGTTTCTGCGGTAGAATTACGTCCAACTCGTTGCTCAGAACGAGGAATGACCACAATATCTAAGTCAAATTTTGCCGAATTATTAGCAAGGGCATCATTCGGTTTAATGCTCAATCCAGGCAAATTCAAATCAGGTAACTGAGCATCATGGAAACTAAACATCACCTGAAATAAAGGATTATAACTTAAATGACGAACGGGTTTTAACACTTCGACGACTTTATCAAAAGGTAAGTCCTCATTGGCATAACCTTCTAGGGTAACTTGACGTACTTGCTCTAACAGTTGTTTAAAAGTGGGATTTCCCGAAACATCAGTACGAAGCACGATATTATTGACAATCATGCCAATAAGTCCCTCTGTCTCCCGCAACCGTCGGTTAGCGACTCCAGAACCCACACAAATGTCTTCTTGGCCTGTATAGCGATAAATTTGCGCCACAAAGACTGCAAACATACTCATGAAAAGCGTTACCCCCTCTTGGCGGCTTAGGCTTCTTAGAGGTTGACAAACATCTAAAGGAAGATCTACCCGTACTCTTGCTCCCCCATAGGTTTGCTCAGTTGGCCGAGGACGATCATAGGGTAATTCCAATAGAGGAGGAATACCCGCTAATTTTTGATGCCAATAGTTGAGTTGTGCTGTTGCTTCCTCTGTTTTCGTCCATTCTCGTTGCCAATGGGCAAAATCCACAAACTGCAAGGAAGGTTCACTTAATGGAGAAGGTTTTCCTTGAGAAAAGGCTTGATAAAGGGCGACTAATTCCTTTAAAAATAAATTAAATGACCAGCCATCATGTACCATGTGATGTTCCACATGAATTAACACCCATTCTTGCTCATTTAATTTTAACAATGTCCAATGTATTAACGGTAATTGACTAATATCAAAGGGTTTGTGGATTGCCTGCTCAGTCAGTTTTTGAACCTCTTCTTGCTGTTTATCTTTGGAAATATTTTGTAAGTCAATAATGGGTATTGTAACGGGTTCGGGTGGATGAATGACTTGTACCAGTTTCCCCGCTACAGAGGGAAATGTGGTGCGGAATATTTCATGACGACGTAGAATTTCACTGATACTTTTTTCTAAAATAGATACATCTAAAAAGCCTTTAATGCGTAAACTTTCTTGAAATTGATAGGCGGTGATCGAGGGGGCTAATTGTTCAATAAAATAAACCCTTTCTTGAGCAAAAGAAACAGGCAAATAACCGTCCCGTGCAATAGGCTTGATTGTTTTAAAGCTAGTTGTTTTTTTATCTTGCTGTTGCTCTGTAATTGTTTGACTTAAATCTCCAATTGTGGGATTCTCCAACAATTTTTTAAAGGAAACTTCAATCTCAAAAATATCCCGTATTCGAGATAAAATTTGTGTGGCAATTAGGGAATGTCCCCCCAAGTGAAAAAAGTTGTCATTGACCCCAATTTTTTCTAATCCAAATACTTGATGCCAAATTTTTGCTAATTTTTCTTCTTGGTGATTACGAGGGGCAATAAAGGGAGTTTGACGCTCGTTCCCGTCATAATCTGGTACGGGTAAAGCTTTACGATCAATTTTTCCATTGGGACTAAGGGGCAACTCATTTAATACAACAAAAGTCCCAGGAATCATATAGCCAGGAAGCTTATTGTTCAGAAATTGTTGCAGAGTTACGGTTAGGTTTTCCTCGGTTGAATGGGGAACAAGATAAGCAACTAATCTTTTATTTCCCAGAGGATCTTCTCGATCAATAACAACGGCTTGAGCGACTTGATGATGTTGCAGTAAAACGGTTTCAATTTCTCCTAATTCAACTCTAAAACCGTTGATTTTAACTTGATGATCTATTCTTTCTAAATACTCTAAATTACCGTCGGCTAAATATCTGCCTAAATCTCCGGTTTTATATAATCTTTCTGAGGGGCTAAAGGGAGCTTGAATAAATTTTTGAGCAGTTAATTCTGGACGATTCAAATAACCCCTGGCAAGCGCAGTACCCCCGATATAAATTTCTCCTGGTGTTTCAGGAGGAACGGTTTTTAAGGTTTCATCTAAAACATAAACTGAAATATTTTCTCCTAAACTCTTTCCAATAGGAATTTCTGTCCTGTTGCGTTGACTTTGTGTTAATTGTGATAGGCGACAAAGGCTTACCGCAATTGTCCCTTCCGTAGGGCCATAAACATTAATTAATTCAGGAAAATTTCCTACATTTTTAAACCACATTCTCACCAATTCTGGTTGAACTCTTTCTCCGCCGATAATGACTAATCGCAAGCTGTCTGGTAATGCTATTTTACTCTTAACTAATTCATTGACTAATAAATGCCAGTAAGCGGTGGGTAAGCTCCAAACAGTTATTTGCCAATCTTGGGATTTTTGAACAAATGAAGGAATAGAACTGATCATTTCTTCAGTTCGTAAGATTAAGGTAGCACCAGAACAAAGAGTAACATAGATTTCCTCTGCGGCCACATCAAAACTGATAGAGACAAATTGAAGAGTGCGATCGCGTTTAGTTATCTGGTATTGAGCGATCGCTAGTTTAGTAAAATTTACCAAGGATTGGTGTTCAATCATCACCCCCTTCGGTTTTCCCGTTGATCCCGATGTGTAGATGACATAGGCTAAATTCTCAGGATTTACAGTATTAACCAGATTCTCCTGACTATGACTGGCAATTTTTGGCCATTGACTATCTAAACAAACTACCTGTCCTTTATAGTCGGAAATTAAGTTAGACCATTGCGCTTGTGTGACCAATACAGATATTTGAGCATCCTGCACCATGTAGGTCAATCTTTCCCTGGGATAAGTCGGATCGAGCGGTACATAGGCTCCCCCTGCCTTAAGAATGCCCAATAAGCCAATGATCATCTCTAGGGAGCGATCAACACAAAGTCCCACCAATGTCTCGGACTTAACCCCCAAGGTTCGCAAATAATGGGCTAGTTGATTCGCTTTGGCATTTAATTCCTCATAGGTCAATTGCCCTTGTTCTGACAGGACAGCCACCGCTTCGGGTGTGCGTTCAACTTGGATTTCAAATAATTGGTGAGTGCATTGATTGAACATGGGAAAAATACCTAGAGAAGTCGGTGGCTAGAAGTCCTAGTCTTAAACAATAACATAGAAGATCGCTAAATTACAAGGCGATCAGTTAAAAAAATCTGTATTTGACGGGGTGACAAGAGCCTCTGATAAATATGGCACTTATCGGTATCTCGACGTACAGTTTTTTTTACAAAGCTTGCTGAGTAAGGATTTTAGCTTTTTGTCTGCACGGTTTAATTAAGCAAAGTGCTGTATATTCTTATCAACCTCAATTGTCAACATTCCACATTGGCAGTAATATCAATACTGTAAGTCATTCAATTTATCGGCGGGACTTTGTGGCAATTTGGCTCTTCTGGCTTACTAGCTTAAATTGTATCATGGCGATACAAAAAAACTGCTGTTAATCATGGAATCCTTAACGTAAAAGGCTTTTATCCAGTATTAGCTTTATTTACCATTGTAAAACCAGATGAGTCAGCAATTTTAATGAATTAATGAATTAGAGGAAAAATGGAAACTCTTCCTATTAAAATTTCAGATACGACCTTACGAGATGGGGAACAACAAGCTGGATTGTTCTTTCCCCATAAAATGAAACAGGAATTGGCCCATTTAATTTCTCAAACAGGGGTATCTGAGATCGAAATAATGCCTTGTGTTTGTGATGACGAAACGAAATTAGTCAAAACCTTAGTAGCAGAAGGATTAAAGCATCAAATTGTTGCTGCCACACCGATCAAAAAGGATTTTATAGATATAGCTAAAGACTGTGATATTGGTCAGATCGTACTTTTTAAAGGGCTTTCTGATCGCTTACTTTTTCTACGCGATCATGAAATCTCTCAGATGAAAGAGTTTCAAGGCAAGACCATTGATGATGACATTCCAGATCACATTATTAACCGAATCCGTCAAAATGCCATTGATGAAATTGTTAACCATTTACGCTATGCAACTCAGGAAGCAGGATTAAGGGTAAAATTTGCGATCGAGGATGCCTCAAGGGCCGATTTTGACTTTTTGGTTGAGTGCTTGCGTACCTTCAGTCCTTATGTTGAAGACTTTTACCTCTCTGATACCGTTGGGGTTTTGACTCCCGAAAAAAGTTATATTTGGGTTAACGATCTCTTGCAAAGCACTACAGAGGTCAATCTAGGAGTACACTACCATAATGATTTAGGCTTGGCTTTAGAAAATACCTTACAATCAGTTATGGCAGGCGCGACCATCGTTTCGGGAACCTTTGGCGGCATTGGTGAGCGTTCAGGAAATGTTGCCATTGAGCAGGTATTAAACGGCTTAAAAATTCGCTTTGGCATTGAAGTCGAAGGCATTAACTATGAAGCGATCGCCCCAGTTCTGGATTATATGGAACAAAAAGGCATTCGTCCCGCCGCTCCTTACTCCCAACAAGCACAACGCCATGAATCTGGCATTCACGTCAATTCGTTGTTAGTAGATCCCAAAAGTTATGCCGTGTTGCCCCACAACACGATTGAAATTCTCTTTGGAAAATGGAGTGGTGCCAGCAATTTCCGTTATCTATTTGAAAAAGAACTCAATCATCCCCAACCCAAGGAACAATATGAGAAAATGCGCTCTGTGATCAAAACCTTAGCTGTAGAACAAGAACGATATTTTACCGCCGAGGAGGTGGTGGAGTTATGGAAAAATGGCATCTTTGAATAAATCATCCTATCGTATCGTTGCCATCCCAGGAGAAGGTATTGGGCCTGAAGTCGTCGAAGCGTCCTTAACCATTCTGCGCCAAGTTGCCCAACTTGAGGGATTTGCCTTAACTATAGACTATGGCTTGCTCGGTGGCATGGCCTTAGAAAAATTAGGTAGTACTTTTCCCCCAGAAACTAGCCAACAGTGTGAAGGGTCTGATGGCATTGTTTTTGGGGCAGTGAGTCAAGGGGGACTTCTAGAACTACGGAGGCACTTCGACTTTTTTATTAATCTGCGACCCATTCGCAGTTGCCCAAGTCTGTTGCATACATCCAGTCTGCGACCTGAGAAAGTACAAAATCTCGATATTTTAATCGTTCGAGAACTGGTCAGTGGCATCTATTTTGGCTCGGCGGGGCGGAGTACGGATGAAAAGGGGGCCTACGGCTATCACACCATGTGCTATTACGATCGAGAAATTCGTCGTATTGCCAAGGTAGCCCTCCAAAAAGCTCAGGAACGTCGAGGTTTACTGACCGTTGCCCACAAAGAAAATGCCCTACCTCAGATTCCTTGGACTCGATTGGTACAAGAGGAAGCTACCAATTTTTCTGATGTGGTGGTGTCCCCAATGCTCGTTGATAACTTAGCCATGCAACTGGTTCTCAATCCTCAACAATTTGATGTGATTTTGGCAGGGAATATGTTTGGGGACATTCTCAGTGATATTGGTGGAGCGTTGGTGGGTTCCATTGGATTATTGGGATCAGCCAGTCTCAATGACCAGGGTTTGGGGATGTATGAAGCCATTCATGGAACTGCCCCAGATATTGCTGGCAAGGGCATTGCCAACCCTTTGGGTACTCTAGCGGGTTGTGTTTTGATGCTACAACAATGGGGAGAAATCAAGGCAGCCCAACGGATTCTTAATGCCCAGGAGCGACTTTTAGGCAAAGGATACCGCACTGCCGATTTGTTCCCTCAAAACCACGAAACTTTGGTCAATACGGCTACCCTCGTTGACCTATTTCTTGAAGAAATTTCCCTTGAACAACCTACTGAATGAGGAGTTTAATCCATGACTGATGCTAACAAAATCCTCTACCTGGGAAATGATATTAATACTGACGATATTATTCCCGCTAAAAGAGGGACGAACGATGATCCAGACCACTTAAAACAATATGCTTTAGAACACATCATTGGCGTGGGAGAACTACTCAAGTATGATGAGATCGAAGCAGGGGATAATTTTGGCTGTGGCTCAAGTCGGGAAATTGCCCCCATTGCCCTCAAAGCGGCTGGAATTAAAAAGGTTAAAGCGCGATCGTTCGCCGAAATTTTCTATCGTAATAGTATTAATATTGGACTACCCTTGGAAATTATTGGGGAAACGGAACGCAACCCTGTGGTAGAAGCGATCGCCAACGAGGGCGGCTTAATGGCCTTTAATCAAAAGCGTCGTCAAGGCAAGGTTAAAATTCCGCCCAGTATCACCCCTGCCCGTCCCATGACCAGGGTAGAAAAGATGTTAGCAAAAGCTTCGGGCAATGATTATGTCAAACCAGGGGAAGGGGTGTTTGCCAAGATTGATCTGGCTTTATCCCATGACGCGGTGGCTAGTTCGGTCGCGAAGGTATTTTATGACAATTATGGAAAAACCGCCCAATTATGGGATCCGCAACGGGTGGTATTAGTCGCTGATCACTTTATCCAAATTAATGACATTCGCCTTGATAACAAAGCCCCGGTTATGTATGAGCAGATGGTCAAATTTGCCCAAGCTCAAGGCTGTCATCTGTTTGATGTCGTGTCTCCAGGGGAAGCGGCTGGTATCTGTCATGTGTTGCTCCCAGAACAGGGATTTATTCGCCCCGGAATGATCATTGCAGGAACGGACTCCCATACCTGTACCTATGGAGCTTTAGGAGCCTTTTCCACAGGGGTGGGAACCACAGATATGGCCAATATTTTTGCAATGGGGGATATGTGGATACGAGTCCCACCCACTTTGGTGTTTGAGTTATCGGGAACCCTTCCTCCTCAGATTAGTGCCAAGGATATTATCTTATTTATTCTGGGCAAATTGGGCTGTGGGGGAGCCACCAGCAAAGTCATGGAATTTCGCGGCTCTATCATTGAACAATTGCCCTTAGATGAACGCCTGACCTTGGCTAATATGGCCATTGAATGTGGTGCCATGTGTGGGTTAATTGCGGCGGATGAAGTGACAAACGATTATGTTACCAGTCGCACACCAATCGGGTTTGAAGACGCGTGCGCGAAGCGTGCCTTTGGCATCGCTGACCCCGATGCCGAGTATGCGGCTATTTATCAATTTGATCTGAGCCATTTGGAACCCCAGGTTGCCCGTCCCCCTAAACCAGATCAGGTAGTTAACATTACTCAATTAGAAGAGGTTCCTATCACCAAAGCTTTCATCGGCTCTTGTACCGGCGGAAAACTCTACGATCTCGCTCAAGCGGCGGCGGTCTTAAAAGATCGTCAGGTTGCCCAGGGGGTAGATTTATTCGTGGTGCCAGCTTCGATGGAAGTACGTCAAAAAGCTGAAGAATTGGGCTATCTTGCCATTTTTGAGGAATCTGGAGCGCAAATACTAAAATCTGGTTGTGGAGCTTGTATTAATTCAGGAAAGGGAGTGTTAGACAAGGAAGAAACGGGAATCTATGCCACCAATCGTAATTTTAAAGGACGCAGTGGCGACCCTACCGCTAAAAACTATTTGGCTTCCCCCAGAACCGTCGCAATTTCGGCTGTCAAGGGAAAAATTACTGCCAATCTTGATTAATACTTTTCTGTTGATTGTTACCTATGACTATCGCTCTTCTGGAACTCTAGGCAGAAGAGAAATAGGAATTGCGTGGAAAAACCTTCTCTAAAAGAGAATTTATTAATTTATTAAGCAGGGAAAATAACCGACAGAAAAAGCGAATTATTTGAGGACTAAAAACAACGACTAACCGAGGTTTTAAGAGATTGAAATAACATAAAGGTTGAACAAATAATCGTAGATTATTTAGGGTATGCTGAAAAAGTACGGGCGAAGCATTCGGATAGAAAATCTACAGTTTCACCGATAGGTTATTGCCCGAATGCTTCGCCCCTACAGGACGCGGGCCGGTGAAGACGCAAGGTTAAGTCTCTATAGTTTTCGCAGTAGTCATCAATGAATTTAACCGTTGGTTGGGCTGGGCGTGGCTTAACCATATACCACCTCTTGATTTCAGGCTATATATCTTAATTCTATCTCCCCCAGAGTCCCAGAAGAGCGATATGATACTAAATCCGTTGAGTACAGGCTAGTTATGAGGAGAGGCACTCATGCAAGAGGCTTCGGCCGTGAGCTCAGCCGAACGGCAAAAGGCAAGGGGGAATAAATAATCAGTTTTTAATAACCGGATTTAGTATGACTTATCTTTTTTGGGAGTCTGTATCTGTATTCCATGCTACATAAGCTTTTCAGCTTGCTTGTCCCCCTGTCAGGGAATGAATACCAAAATAAAGCTTATTAAAAGAATAAGTTATGGATTTACCAATTTTGAACATCTTCGACTTAAGCTGTTTGCTTGCTTTAATTCATAACAAAAATTAACACACGAAAACCAGAAGAGCCTAACACCTAAATCTGCATAAACCTGGAGGCGATTTTGAGAACTGCTAGTGACATCAATTTCTAGGACTAAATCTGGTGCGGGATCTTCAGACAAATTCAGTCACTTTTTGCCGCGAACCGCATCAATATTGTAGATGTAGAAACACTTATCAGGTTCAGCACCACTTATTTCTGGTTATTTGAAAGTAAGCTGTTGGGAGTAATCAGGTACAGCGACTTTCTTACCCGTTCCCCCATTCCCTTATTAAACCCTAGAAATCATCAGGAATAATCCATTGGGTCGGTTGCGTCAGTTTTTTCAGTCTAGCGGCTTCTGCCATTTCTAGCATCTTTTCCAAGGAAGTTTCGGCAATAAATTTGGCTGCTTCGGCGGCATGGGCTTGATTGGGACATTTATCGCCTAAAATACAACCATTTAGGCAATCTACAGCACAATTTACCTGTTTTTCCATAAAAACTCTCTTTTTCTGACTAGATTTGGTTTTTATATTCTAACCCAACTTTTTTCAGTACCCAAGCAAAATTAATTACCATCGAAAATGAGGTAATTAACCACCTGAAAATCGGTAAAATCCCACACCCCACACCCGTTCGGCTGAGCTCACGGCCGAAGCCCACACCCCACACCCTACCCCTAGGAAAAACTTTTTCAGCAAACCCTAGCCTGCATTATTCATGAACCAAAAAACAAGGAACCCGAAAAACTGGATGTAAATCCAGTTTTTTTGGGGTTTAAATAAGTAAGTAAAAATCCTTAATCAACCGCACAAAATTAACAATTAAAGCCTGAAAAAG
>NZ_JADBUN010000085.1:0-15862 GCF_020245625.1 Microcystis sp. M049S2
GCAATTTGTTCACGGGTTTGCGGTCGTCCACATTGCCGGGGGTAAGGTGAACGTTGAGCAATTCTCCTTCCTCGTTCACCACTAAATGCAGTTTAAAGCCAAAAAACCAGTCCACAGAGGTTTTTCCCCGTGCGGCTAAATCGTCAAACACCCGATGACTACTGATGCGGCGATTATGGCAGACCTGAATTTTGGTGGCATCGACAAAGCTAATCCCCGTGCAACGACCAAAACAATGCTTCAACTAAACGCATAAGGGGATGAGAGTCGAGGGTATCCATTCGATAAAACATTGATAGCTAGGCAGTTGAGGGAACTCTTGTCGCCAGTAGACACAAACATGATCGAGATAGAAATGTTTAAAATTACGGTAGTGGTTTTGATGGAAAGCGATCAGGATGGCGATAATTTCGCTTAAAGTCAAGATTTTGCCACGTTTACGAGCTTTATTATCGGCGTTCATATATTTTTCAGCTTACTGGCCCCCGACTTTTCTTTCCACCCTTATCCCGAACTGACGTTAAGTAAAAAATTAATTTTTTCAATCAACAATCTCGAATTCTATTGACTGCTCTTGGGCAAAATTATAGGTAAAATGATCGATGATATTAGTATTGCTCAATTCGAGATTATAAAAATTAATTGTCGGTTGATCAAAAAGTGGGCCAGCGTGCCAAGTTCCCACCTCTAATTTAATAAAACAGTCCCCAGGGATGCGAAAAACCTTTAATTTTTCTAAATCCGGTTGAGGATAAGGACTAGGGGGGGCCACTCCTAAAAACCACTCTTGTCCCCCCAAAGAACCAAGACATTGGGTACATTGACTATGACGAGTAATTCGCTTAAATTTACGTCCGCGAGTCTGTAAACGCATAATATAAAAGCGTGGCACACCATTTTTTAAATGCAGTTGTGCATCGCTTTCATCAAACAGTTTCCCGTCATGGCTAGGGGTTATTAATTGACCGTAGGGACGGAAACTCTCGGCGGTAATTAGTTGCGCTGACAGGGGACGAACGGTAATCGAATTACTCATAAAAATTACTGCTGACTAACAGTTATAGCTGTACCATCTCGGAGAGAAAGAATATTATTAATAGCAATTCTTTCCCCGGCATTTACTCCAGAAATAACCTGATAAGCTTGCCCTTGAATTGTGCCGACTTGAATTGGTTTTTGTCTGACCACTAAACGCTCCTTGGCATTTTCTTGACCTTCTTTAGCCTTTTCTTTTTCGGCGACAAAAACAAAATTTTGCGCTCCGATGCTAGTCACTGCCGTGGTGGGGACTAATACCCCCGGTTTTTGATCCCAAATTAACCGCGTCCGCACATATTGGTTATTGCGAAGACTGCCATCATTAGTAAAGGCAAATTTCACTAAAACCGATTGGGTAGCTTGGGAAACAGTGGGGGAAATAAAAGTTACTTGACCGCGAACCCCGGCGCTGCCATCGGGATTAATAATTTCCACGGGCAACCCGACACGCAGACGCGGTTGTAATTCCACGGGAATCTGCACATTTAGTTCCAAAGTTTTATTGTTAGTCAACGAGGTTAATTCTTCACCCAGGGAGATAATATCGCCGACTTTTCTTTGATTAAAATCGCCGACAAAACCATCAATCGGGGCGGTAATGGTGTTAAAAACTAAATTCTGGCGCGTCGCCCCTAATTGCCCCTCGGCGCTGGCTACTGCCGCTTGACGACTGTTCACTGTTGCTGCTGCTGCCGCCACCTGTTGCCGTGAGGCTAATTCGTTTTGAATGGCGATATTTAATGCTTCTTTGTTTGCCTGTAGGGTAGCTCTAGCCGCCGTCACCTGTTGACGGGCCGCATCACGATTTTTAGACCGGGCCTCTACTTCCGCCCTGGCGGCCTGAATGTCGCGGCGGCGATCATCTAAGTCCTGTTGGGGCTGTGCGCCTTGTTTGACCAGAAATTCGGCTCTTTTTAGGTTTTTTTCCGCCAAATCTAAATTAGCTCTCGCTCTCTGTAAATCAGCTTCGGCGGCGCTCAAGGTGGCGATCTGACTTTTCACATTGGCTTCGGCATTGGCCACATTTGCCCGATTCTGGGCAATTTGGGCTTTATTTGCCCTCGCTTGCGCTTGTCTTTGCCTTAAATCCGCCTCAGACGCATTCAGGTTCGCTTTGGCCGAATTTACCTGGCCGATGCCAGCGTTTACCTGTTGCTGTTGTTGTTCGGGATCCAATTCGGCGATTTTTTGTCCCTGAGTTACCTGATCGCCAGATTTAACGAAAATAGACCGAATCCGACCAGTAATCTGAGGAGAGACGCTAACACGCTCTTGGGCGATCAAAGTACCCACAAATTCGCTACTTTGCACTAATTTGTCGGTGCCGAGGGTTTGCAGTTTGACGGGAACAGCCGCCGGTCCAGTGGCTTGCGGGGTTTGGGGGGCGCAACCGGTGATAATTAGGGAAACGGCGATCGACGAACCGATCGCTCTCGATAGGTTAACGGATCGTTTAATCATTGTTAAATTTAGGGAGTTTTGGCAGAAAAAGTGCTAGTAAATCGGAAAAAAAGGGAAGGTGAGGAGAGAAGCTTTTCCTTAAACTTTATTCTACAGAATTTATCGCCGTGATCGCTGTTTGTCTTTGATCCAAGCTAACAATATTACAGGTAACTAATCTTTGGGCGAGCGTGGTGTATTCTAGGCGACCACCGGCGATCTGATATTCGTCCCGGGGCGCCGGTAGATGACCAACGGGAGCATTGAGGGTATAGTTAAGATTTTCTTTAAAAATAATCCAATCACCACCTTTACGCCAACCGATGCGATCGCCAAAAGTTTGAAAATTTTCGATCGCCACTAAGCGCCCCGGTCGATTACCTGTCTCGATAAAAATACGAAATTGGGTACTGAAACTAAAACGACCCCCGGAAGCTTCTTTCCAGAGTTGATCCATTTTTTGCAGATCCCAACAGGCCAATTTTTGCAGGTCTTCCATGGTAAACCAGCCCTGTAATTCCCGTCCAGTTGCTTTCAGCATTAAATTACGGGTTTCATCGTTAGCTTGTCGCCAATTTTGTTGAGCGAGGAAATTTTTCAGGCGAGTGTAATTAATGCCCGTGGTCGGTGATACCATTTCCCCAGAGGTGGCAGTCTGGGCAACGATCGCCGGCAAAGGATTGAGAAATAAAGCGATCGCGAGAGTGATCTGACAGAAGGAAAAATTAATTCTCATAAACCCTATTTATTAACCTGATGCAAAGAAATCCTACAATAGCATAGACGAAATTTGCCGTTTTTACCGCCTCCTCAACTCCTATGACTTTCACTTGGATCCGACACCACATTTTGGGATTGCAAGACTGGCAATCGGAAGAATACCAAACCCTGCTACAAACGGCCTCTAGTTTTCGTGAAGTTCTTTCCCGACGTACCAAGAAAGTGCCGGCCCTACAAGGTCAAGTGGTGACAAATCTTTTTTTTGAACCTTCCACCCGCACCCGTAGTAGTTTTGAACTAGCGGCGAAACGTCTTTCGGCCGATGTTCTCAATTTTGCCCCGGGTAGTTCCAGTTTGACTAAGGGGGAAACGATTCTCGATACCGCTTTAACCTATGTGGCCATGGGTACGGATATTTTTGTTATCCGACATCAACAGTCGGGAGTTCCCGATTTAATTGCCGCAGAAATGGATCGTTTGCAGTCGGGGGTGAGTATTCTTAATGCTGGGGACGGTCAACACGAACACCCCTCCCAGGGACTTTTAGACCTGTTTACGATCTGTTGTCTGTTAGATGAGGAAAATCCCCGTTTAGAACTGTTAGAGGGCAAAAAAATCGCTATTGTCGGGGATATACTCCATTCTCGCGTGGCTCGTTCCAATATCTGGAGTTTAACCACGGCAGGGGCGGAAGTACATTTGTCCGCTCCCCCCACCCTACTGCCGAAATATTTTGGAGAATTGTGCGATCGCCTATTTCTCCACTGGGATTTAGAACCAGCTTTAGAAAAGGCCGATTTTGTGATGACCCTGCGACTG
Source organism: Microcystis sp. M049S2 (assembly GCF_020245625.1). Lineage (NCBI taxonomy): Bacteria > Bacillati > Cyanobacteriota > Cyanophyceae > Chroococcales > Microcystaceae > Microcystis > Microcystis sp. M049S2. The sequence continues at coordinate 4,018 of NZ_JADBUN010000085.1, forward strand.
CAAAAAGAACGCATGACCGCCAATCTTTTGCCCAGTTTACGCGAATATCATCAAAGTTTTGGCATTACTCGTCCTCGTTTGCAATCCTGTCAACCGGGGGTGAAGGTGCTTCATCCGGGGCCTGTGAATCGGGGAGTGGAAATTAGTTCCGATTTGATGGACGATCCCGATTTTAGTCTGATTTCCCAACAAGTTACCAGTGGTGTTGCTGTTAGAATGGCTTTGTTATACCTCATTGGTAATCTTCGCGGCGACCGGTAAAAGCTTCTCAGGGATTTGCTCTTTTAGTCTGGTTTCATTGAAACAATCCTAAAGTTTTTGTCAAGGTAAATATCATACTTTCTTCCTCCCTCACACACAGCATCTTCTGCTTCAAATAGGTTAGTCTCAACATCAAATTTCATCTCTTTAGGATTCCTACAACCCTGTTTTAGCAAAGCATCAGTCAACCGTGATGTTTCTTCAGGGGTCAAAGCCCGGTAATCACTACTATTAGCTTGACCCGCATAGATTGACATTCCTATAATGCTAAGAGATAGTAAGCTTATGATCGATTTGGTCTTCATTTTTTCAACTTCCTGAATACAATAAAAACATCATTCCAAGGGCTTTAGACCCAAATTTTCGCTAATTAGTTCGGCACGATTACCGATCAAGTTTATCTTAGGGGAAGCATACCTGGATGGCAATAGATATAAATACTCAAGCTATTCCTAGAGCTTTTCTAGAAACTTTGACCGATACCGAATTCCGTTCTCAAAGGACTAGATATGGCGACCTACTCCTCTCTTTTTTAACTAGGGTTGGCTGAATAAATCTAAAAACCTTGTTGGCAGAAGTATTGAAAGATAGAATCAGAGAGCGCATACTTAGGGCTGGCTGAATAAATCTAAAAACCTTGTTGGGTAAGAATTTTAGACTTTTTGTCAATCGAAAAGTACCAGATCTGGGAGTGAGCGGGGGGAAAATTCCTGGACTTTTTCCCTGAAAATTAGGTATTGACCCCCTGAAAAACCCCACACCCCACACCCTACACTCCACACCCCACGAAAAACTTTTTCAGCAGACCCTAAATAGCTGGGCAAAAAATCGAGAAAAACAGCAAAAAAGCGCAGTTACCCCCTTGACAAATAGCCAAAACTAGGCATTAGTTAAATTTAATTATTTTTTAATAAAAACCGCTTTCTATCACCAGAAAAAGCTATCGGTAGATTTTTATCAGAGTAATGTAATCATCTTTACAGCTATCGGGGATCAAAGGATGTTACGGTGAAGGAGCGATGACAAACCCACTTTAAGATCACCCCGATTGCTATGGCACAGATTCTCGATCCCCTCCCCAACGGCAAGAAAAATAGTATTCTTTGTTGCTATGTCAATGCGACCAGTCATATTCAAATTGTTCGCATCACCAATATTGCTAACTGGTATTTTGAAAGGGTGGTTTTCCCTGGGCAGCGTTTAGTATTTGAGACCCTAGCGGATGCTTTCTTAGAGATTCATACGGGGATGATGGCCAGTGCCATCCTTTCCGATAATATCCCCTGTGAACGCCTTTATATCAGCGATGGGGATGACGATGACTCCGATGGTCAACTAGAGGGGGAAATATTCTACCCCCATTCCCTAGAGGAAAGTCAAGGGGCGAAAATTGACAATACCGTACCGTTTGGTTTAAGTTTAGCTTCCGCCTAGCTAATAAACTAATCTGATAATTCCCCTCGCACGAGAATCACAGTGCAATTAACGGCACGGGCAATCGTCGAGGGGATATTGCCATTTAATAACTGATTGAGCAAGCTTTCTCTAGATGCACCCAAAAGCACCAAAGAACAATCCTCCGATTCTACCAGATTAATTACCGCCTCGGCCGGAGAGGCCGAACGAATCGGTAAAGGCACAATCGGCTGTGCGATCGCTTTTTGTAAAGATGCTTGTAAAACTTCCAAAATAGACAGATCTGGCAGTAACTCCGTCGGAGAATAGATTTTACATAACCAAAGTTTGGGATGATCCGAAGACTCGGACAAAGACAGCAAACTAGGCAATAATGCTAAGGCGCGTTCGGCATTGGGACCGCCGGCGGTGGGAATCAGCCAAATCCTTTCCCGATTAGGATCGTTGGGAAAACAATCCTTTGTTCCCAATTTTACCAAGATGGTTTCACAGGGGGCCTGAGCAATCAAAGTATCGACTAAAACCCCAAAAATCGCCCCAGTGGTGGATCTTTCCCCCGTCCAACCCATAATTAATAAATTGCTGTGTCGTTCGCGAATCGTGGCCAAAATCCCTTCGGCGATATCCTGAGCCACCGAAATTTGTGTATGAACAGAGATATTCTGCTGTCGCGCTAATCTTTCCAGACGATGAAGTAATTTGCGTCCTTCCCGCGTATCTACCCGGACTTCCGCCGGAGAACTAAGACGAGGCACAGTAATCACATAGAGACAATCTATCTCATAATTGCGTTCACGGGCGATCGCAACAGCAATTTTAAACAAAGCGGTAGCGGTGTCAGGATTGGCAATAGGTAATAAAATCCGACCTATTCCCACAGCCGGGGAACGAGTTTGATAAACCACATAGGAAGGGGTACTGCGTTGGGGCAGTTGACAAACTCCCCCTAATTGATCAGCTTCCACCCGGATAATATCGGTGCGGGTGATGATCCCCACCAGTTTTTGACCATCGGTAACGGGTAAACGGGAAAGCTGATAGCGATTTAACAGAAATAAAACATCGCTTAAAGCTGCTTGGGGAGCCACCGTAATCGGATTGGGAGTCATGATCTCCCGTAGGACGGTTTGACTGTTTTTTGATCGCCATTTATCCAGATCACTTTGGGTAAAAATCCCCAATAGTCGCCCCTGTTCCACCACTGGAAAACCGCGATGATGGGAACGAGACATAATTTTCACCACTTCCCCTAGGGGTAAATCCGCCGGCAGAATTTCCACCTGCGATTGCATCACATCTATAGCCGACAGATGGGCCAACACATCATTAGCAGGGGTTTCCTCGTTGAGAATAATACCACTAGCGGAAAGTAAATGCTGATAGAGGGAACCGGGGCGAATGCTTTCAGCAGTGATATAAGAAACGGCACAGGTCAACATCAGGGGCAACACAACATTAAAATTGCGATGCAGTTCAAAGACAATCACGATCGCCGTTACCGGAACCCTGACTACTCCCGTAAAAAAAGCCCCCATACCGGCTAAAGTATAACTAGCTTCGCTGCCGAAACCCATAATTTTCGTCTCGATTCCCCCCACCAGAAACCCCAAACAGGATCCCAACACCAAAGCGGGGGCGAGGAGTCCTCCCGGAGCGCCAGAACTGTAGGAGATCATCGTCAGGAAAAAATAGACCACAAAAGCGAGGGCGGTATTCTGCCAACTTAATTCCCCTGCCAGCAAAAATTCGCGTAAACCCGTATTATCTCGGAAAAAGTCGGGTAAAAAAGCCACTACCGTTCCCGATAACCAACTGACCAGACCGATACGCCAAGCCAGAGATAACCGCCAACGCCGCTGCATCTGGCTACAAAAAAGGATGCCTTGATTGAATAAAGCTCCCAATAAGCCCGCTAAAACCCCCAAAAGGCCATAAAAGGGTATTTCTTGGGCAGAGAAGCTAATATTGGCATATTCAGTGATGATCGAGGGGGTATTCTGCAGCATCATCGAAACCACGGCCCCGGTAAAGGAAGCCACGATCGCCGTTTCTAGGGTCATACTGGAAACATCGCGCATTAATTCCTCGATCACAAAGAGGACTCCGGCGATGGGAGTAGTAAAACCGGCCGCTAACCCGGCGGCTGCCCCGGCTGCGATCATCTGACGACGGTGATCGGGACTGGTGGGCAGCCAGACGCTTAACTGGGCTGCTAGGGCTGCCCCGATGTGTACCGTGGGGGCCCGACGACCAAGGGTTAAACCACCGCCAAGGATCAGGATCGCCCCGATCATTTTTACGACGGCGACGCGCCAAGACAGGGGCAAAGGATATTTAGCTAGGGCCGCTTTTACTTGGGGAATACCACCCCCGGCGGCCGCGGGGGAGAAGTGTTCCACAATCCAGCCGGCGCTGTAGCCAAGCAGAAAACCGCCGAGGGGCAAAACTAGGAAAGGAGAGGAATTGGCTACTAGATGCACCCGCCAACCACCTAACCAACCGATGCCCAATTTCAGGATAATAGCGGCAAGGGCGGAGAGAATTCCGATTAAACAGGCAACCAGTAAAGCATAACGACTATCGGTGGCGCTACGTCCGAAGTGTTGGGATTTGAACCACTGACGGAGGTTTTGGTAACGGGCAAAAAGTCCCATAATTATCAGGGAGAATCAAGGCAATGGCGGAGCGAGGATTTATTTCGGGTTGGCTGAATAAATCTAAAAACCTTGTGGGATAAGACTTTTAGACCTTTTTGAAATCCAAAAGTGCCGAGACCGGGAGTACTCAGGGGGAAAATCCCTGGACTTTTCCCCTGAAAATTAGGTAATTGACTACCTGAAAATCGGTAAAACCCTACACCCTACACCCTACACCCTGCTCCCACCAACAAACTTTTTCAGCAAACCCTAATTATGTTAATTTAGCTCAAGTGCCGAAGCTCTTATCATATTTTTTAGCTAATGTCAATAAAGTTATGAAACGATTCCTGTTATTATTTTGTGTTCTCGTCAGTTTTTTGCTATTTATCAGCCTTGAAATCGATTTTTCCTTGTCCGCACTAGCTCTAACTCGACAACAGCTAGAAGGACCGGGGCAGCTGTTGTATCAATCCCGTCATAGTTTGCGCGATGATACTGGTAGTCCTTGGCAGGTGGTGTTATTCAAACGAGTTAAAGATGGGGAAACGGTAGAAATTAGTTTGCGCTTGGTGGGATTTCCAGAGGGGATTGAGTTTCTTCACCCGGAAAGATTAACGATAACCACTGCTAAAGGTCAAATTTTAGCGGCTGAGGATGCTTTTGCCCAAGAATCACCCGCAGCTAACGTTGGTCAATACAAGATGCAGGATATCTTAACGCAGCTACCCGTTACCGAAGCGATCGAGCTTTCCCTACCCCTAGACAATCCCCGCGCTCTCAGTATCCCGACTCCTGTACTTTTGGAATGGCAAAGTCTGCTTTTTTCCGTAAATGGGGGAAATCCCAATCACCGACGATAAAAAAATACTCAATTAGCAAAAGTTTCAGCTATTACCACTACAAGAAAATCACTCTCGGACAAATTCAATTGCCTGACTACAGTTCTAAAGCTTCGTAGATGTACAATTTATTCAAAAAACCGACGGTACTGAATTGATAACTAGGTAAAGGGGGAGGGAACGATAATTCCGTTTGATAAACGCTGAAAATGAGAAAATTCTTTCTAGATGTGTTAGTGGCGATCGCTTCTTGTAAAAAAGGATGACCCGTATCCACCAACATTTTACAGTAACCCCGCAAGAGAGCCTGCACCTCAAGGGAAGCTTGCGCCCGAGCGCAGACATTATCCTTAAGATAGCTAGTTAACCTCTGGGAGGCGTATTGTTCGTAATCTTGACGATTGGGGTTAGTTGTCAGCAATATTCCCGCAATTCCCCCTAAAACCACCCCTAACACCATTCCCCCTAACCGCGCCAATTTCATAAGCTCTCAAATCATCACTCACTTACCCTAACGATAGCCCGAAATAGGATAAAAAAACTGTTGTCAATCATTCGTCTTGTGCTATACTAGGAAAGGTGTACGGCGAGCGTAGCCAAGTGGTTAAGGCAGTGGATTGTGGTTCCACCATTCGGGGGTTCAAGTCCCCTCGTTCGCCCTCTTTTCAAGACCCTCGATTTCAGGCTAGGCTAAAATTCGCACTAAATCAACTTCCTTTTTGTAGTAGTTCTGCTGATGTGAGCAAACAGAGAACTGAAAACTCAAATCTGATCCCTAATAGCTGTATCCCGTCTCGACTGGGAAATTAATTTTGCACGACTACTTACTTTCTCACCTAGCCCGAGCTTTTATATTAACTAATTCAGAGGATAATTACCGTGAAAACAGCGAAATATCCCGAAAAAATTGCCGCTCTCTGGACAACATTCCTCTTGGGAACCCTATTTCATACCCAACTGGGGTTAATGCCGCTCTTCCATGGTCAATCGATCATCGAGAGTCATCAAACCAGCAATCTCGATCCGATTTTCTGGGGAATGTTGCTCTTTTTTTTGCTGCCAATGTTAGCGATTATCGGGGTCAATTTTAGCGAAAGTCGCTCCTTGAGAAAAACCCATTTCTGGCTAACAATTCTCTATTCTATCTTAAATTTAGCCCATCTCATCGCTGATCTTCTGGTCAGACCGATCGCTTGGTATCAAGTCGCTCTCATGGCAATTTTATTGATCATCGGACTGATTTTAAATCTAGTTTCCTATCAATGGCTGCGGTTAGCGATCGCCCATCCGCGCCATCTCTCGGAAAATCATTAGCAGTGCCAAGATCAAAGGGTAGCCGGTTGACTAACTGATTCACACAAGAGGATGCTTTTTGATCTTAAGTTGGTGCTTATTAGGGCAAAAGCCAGCTTAAACCAGATCTAAAGCGATTTTTTCGGAGAATTTAGCTTAAAAAATCTAATTAATCCCTATTATTCCCTAGATCAGCCCGTAAATTGCCCCTGTTTTCTCGCCGATGCTGCGACCACATCTTACCAAGTATGGATATTTTTAGCTATGATGGTTCAAAAGCAAGCCAATAAAGGGAACTTTCTTGGCTTGTTATTCATCGAAAAACTCCTGATCAGAGGAGTCAAATAGGCTATATAGTTCAGATTAACGGCAAATATTGGTTAATAGTAATAACGAGGTAATTATTTTGATGAAATCTCTCATTCGTTGGACGGCAACCCTTGGTTTAGTAGGGACGACAATGTTGACTTCGCTGCTGGGCAGCTATTCTAAAGCACTCGCTTTACCGGAAGAACAAATCGTCAAAACCTTGCAGTCTGTACCTGTCTTCGCTATTGCTGATGATCAAGGAGTCCCCTTAATTGCCGTGGGAGAAAAAGAACAGAAATTCACGGGAGTTTTTATCAGTAAGCAGGACGCACAAAACTTTTTTGAACGACTGAAAAAAGAGAATCCTGAAGTGGCCAGCAAAGTTAAAGTTCGGCCCGTTTCTTTGGCAGATGTCTATAGAATGCAAACCAGTCAAACCGAACAAAATCGTTTAATTGTCGATTTTGTTCCCAAAGAGTCGGAAGTAGAATCGGCGAAAAAACTGCTCAGTGAAAGAGGTCAACAATATCAAGGTGGTGTACCTTTATTTGTGCCGAAAGCGGGAAAAGAGAGTAATTTTCTGGTAATCAGTCGCAATAATCAGGATTTTATTCCTTTCTTCTTTGAAAAAGCCGCCGCTTTGCAAATGGTAGAACAATATAAAAAAGCTAATCCCGCCGAAGCAGCCACGGTGAAAATTGATGTTATTCCCTTAGAAAGTGTCATCGCCACCCTACAACAAAGTAACGATGAAGCTTTAACTAAAATTCTCCTCTATCCTAGCCAAGAAACGATTGATTTTATCCGAGCAAATAGCAACCAAAATGCTCCCAACCAAGCGCCGGCAAATCAGCCACGCCCTAATAATAATACCAATAATCCCCCCGCCCCCAATCGTTAAGCCTTGTGTCTGCTAGTATTTCTGGTCAAGAATTAAGTCAATGGCGCCAACAGGCGATCGCTGATTTAGAGCAAGCGCAACTATCTCCGAAGGAAGTGGATATCTTTCTGCAAGCAGTGACAGATATAGATACTCTTTCCCTGCGCTTACAATCCTTTCGCGAACGAGAAAAAATCCCCTTGAGTTATTCTTGGTCGGAAATTACTAAACGCTGGCAAAAACGCCTTCAAGCAAGGGTTCCCTTGCAGTATTTGCTCGAATCAGTGGTCTGGCGTAATTTTACCCTCAAAGTCTCCCCAGAAGTCTTAATTCCTCGTCCCGAAACCGAGTTATTAATCGATATCGTTGGAGAAACCGTCAGAGGAGACGACGTGGGAATCTGGGTAGATCTGGGAACCGGTAGCGGTGCGATCGCTATTGGTTTAGCCAGTATCTTGACAAAAGCAGCAATATATGCTACCGATTACAGTCCAACGGCTTTAGCGATCGCCAAAGAAAATATCATCAAGACGGGTTTTGCCGACAGAATTATCTTAAAACAGGGTTCTTGGTGGACACCCTTAGAGAAGTGGAAAGGACAGATTAGCGGTATGCTGTCCAATCCTCCCTATATTCCCAGTGCAGAAATCCTCGACTTACAAATTGAAGTGCGGGAACATGAACCCCGTTTGGCCCTTGATGGAGGTGAAGACGGATTGACCGCGCTGCGCTATCTAGTAGCCACTGCTCCCGATTATCTGCGCTCAGGAGGCCTTTGGCTAGTGGAAATGAGAGCCGGTCAAGGGGAAAAAGTAGTGCAAATGCTGGAAAATCAGGGCAATTATCGACAAATTCAGATTATTAACGACCTAGCAGGTTTCGATCGCTTTGTTTTGGCCGAGCGAATTTAGCGCAATGTACCCGCTTCGCAGTCCCGCAGCCAGAGACGCACCGCTTGGCCGATGGTGCCTTGACTGGTTTCTAGGGGAGGTAAGGGGACTTGAGTGGGTTCAAGGGAAGCTAATTGACTGTAAACTGTGACTAATCGCCATCCTTCCCCAGTTTTAGTTAAGAATAACCAGTGATAATTCTGGAGGCTGACAGAGCGATTTTTGCTATACTGACGCTCTAAAGTCGTAAAAAAAACCTGTTGAGTGTCATCGGCAATTTGACCGGAATATTGACTAGCAGTTAAAGGTAGGGGTGCAAATTCAGGACGACCGGCAATAATCACAAAAACCGGTGTAGATAATTTTTGGTCGATTTGGGAGCGGGTAATAACTCGATTAGCATAACTGGGTAAATCTGACAAGAGGCGATCGACTAAAAGATTTAAATCCTCCGGACAGCTAGAAAGAGGACGACTAACGGCTGGGAAGTTAATCCCGAAAATAACCAGTAATACCCCTAAATATCGGCTAATTCTTGACAAATTTTTGTCCATGCTACCTTTGGCTCCTCGGCACCGGTGATCGGTCGTCCAATTACTAGATAATCGGCCCCAGCTTTAATCGCTTGGGCCGGAGTCATCACCCGACTTTGATCCCCTTTGATTGACCAGGAGGGACGAACTCCGGGGCAAACTAAGAGAAAATCCTCTCCACAGACGCGACGCAATTGCGCCACTTCTTGGGGAGAACAAACCGCCCCATCAATTCCCGATTCTTTGGCCAATAATGCCAGATTTAAGGCATATTCCGATAGTTCTAGGGGAATTTTGAGGTCGAGGGCTAATTCGCGGGCGTTAAGGCTGGTTAAAACGGTGATAGCGAGAAGTTTTGGCGGCGATAGCAGGTCAGAGATTGCCTCCTTAGCTGCCGTCATTGCTTGCCGTCCGGCTGTTGCGTGGAGGGTGAGTAAATCCACTCGATAGCGACTGGCGGAACGACAGGCCCCAGCGACCGTATTGGGAATATCATGAAATTTTAGATCGAGAAAGCTCTTTTTTTGTCTTTCTTGCAGAATCCCTAGAATTTCTGCACCGCTACTGACAAATAATTCTAGTCCCACTTTCCAAAAATTGACTTCCGGCAACAGATCAAGCAGTGCGATCGCTGATTCTAAATCCGGCACATCGAGAGGAACAATAATTCGGTCTGAGTTGGTCATATTGGGGCGATACAGTGGGGGTGTGGGGTGTGGGGTGTGGGGTGTGGGGAGAGGGAAGCGGGGAGAAGGAAGTGGGGAAGTGGGGAAGTGGGGACGGAGTTTAAAGGCAGTACAGCTTAAATCAGAGAAAAATCCAGTCGGCAAAAGTGGCAGCCTGTCCGCAATAAATGCCATCACGATCGATGATATTCCAAACGATCGCTTTTTCAATGCGAAATAGTTGACCGTTTTTCGTGGTCCTTACCCCGTGATAATCGTTGATATAGCCCTGTTTTTTGACTAAATCCAGCATTTTTTGGCGTTCTTGGGCGGGTTCCTCTCCCTCTACCGTTGCTCGCGAAGGAGTTGCTAATAATTCTTGCCAAGTTAAACCCCAGAGATCGAGGGCGCAGCGATTACCATAATTGAAGATCGGATTAGTTTGTGTACCGTGGGAAACTAGCACAAAAGGGGCATAAAAGAGCATTTTACTCTGTTCTTTGCCAGTACCGATCCAGGGTAAAAGCGATCGCCCGATTAACTGTTCATAACTATCCAGCAGCAATTCTGTCCAAGCTATAATAGCTAAATCTTCCCAAATTTCCATAAAATTATCTTGAAAAACCGGTTTAATCTTCCCTTTGCCAATATTTATAGGCCGCGTAGGCTAAAGTAATCACTCCCGTGAGAATTGCCGACTCATCCACTAAAAATTCCGGATGGTGAAGGGGGGGATTGAGGAGGTGAGAAGAACCCACTCCTAGACGGAACATTGTCCCCGGGGCCTGTTGCAAATAAAGGGAAAAATCCTCGGCCCCCATGGAGGGTTCCGAGAGAATTAAAACCCGATCCTGTCCCCAAGCTTCTAAACCAGCTTCTTCCACCAAACGGGTTAAAAATTGGTCATTTTGCACCGATGGCACACCCCGGCGATATTTTACTTGACATTTTGCGTTATAGGTGCTACAGACATTCGTGACCAAACTCTCGATCCATTCCGGGAGATGGGCGTGGGTTTCTGGGTGCAGCGATCGCACGGTTCCCGCCATGCGTACCTGATCGGCGATGACGTTGGGGGCGCGACCACCGCTAATCTGGCCGATGGTGAGGACAATGGGACGCAAAGGGTTTTGAGTCCGACTAATTGCCTGTTGCAAAGTGGTGATTACTTGCGAGGCGATCCAGATAGCATCGATCGCCTCGTGGGGCCGGGCCCCGTGGCCGGATTCTCCTTGAATAAAAATCTCCAGATCGTCGGCAGCCGCAGTTAAGGCCCCGTAACGAACTCCGATCGATCGGGCCGGAATCGAGGGGAAAACGTGCAGCCCGAAAACGGCACTGACATCCCGCATCACCCCTTCCCGGATCATCCAACTGGCCCCCTGGGCGATTTCCTCTGCTGGTTGAAAGAGAAAGCGTATTTTTCCCCCCAAAGGTTCCGAGAGACGGGAAAGCACCATCGCCACCCCTAAACCGACGGTAGCATGAACATCGTGACCGCAGGCGTGCATAATCCCCGGTTTGCGGGAAGCAAAGTCTAAATCGGTCTTTTCTTGGATCGGTAGGGCATCCATATCGGCCCGGATGGCTAAAATCCTTCGATCACTGCCTTTTCCCGCCAATTCTCCCTTAACTCCCGTTTTTCCCACCGCTTCCTGCACCGATAGACCACAGGAAGACAAAACCCCGGCAATATAGGCGGCAGTTTGATATTCTTGCCCGCTTAACTCTGGATTCGCGTGAATGTGGCGGCGAATCTCCACTAATCGGGGTGCGAGACTCTCGGCTATGTTTTTAATCTCGGAGAGCATGAAACCAGTTTTACAGTATCTTTAGGGTTAATCATAGAGCATTTTTTACCTGAAAATTGGGCTTGGCTGATTTTCAGTCTCAACTGTCTTCTCGGCACTCTTTCAACCCAGGACTAAGCTAATTTGTCAAGAGGATACGGGAGTTAAGTAGGTAGGCGTTAAAAGTTGTCAGATCCCCCCGCCTATCGGCACCCCCCTTATCAAGCTGTCCTTTAGTCACATCTTTCTTAACATTTCAAACCTTTGTAGCACAAGGCTTTCAAGACTCGGTTAACAATTTGTAATATTCCTTGTTGACACCCTTACTGA